>JAIRRG010000107.1 GCA_031256095.1 Desulfobulbaceae bacterium | reverse complement strand
GTGGTGCTGATCAAGCTGCACGAACGAGAAGTCGCCGGTCGTCTGGTAACGCAGGACAAACCCCAAAAGGAGCAGCACGCCGCCGAAGACATGGACAAGCAAATACCGGTACCCGGCGGCCAGGTTATCCTTCTCGGATTTATTAAACCAGATCAAGAAAGTCGAGGCGAAAGCCATCATTTCCCAGAACAGGAACAACACCAGGTAATCGCCGCTATAAATAACACCTAACGAACCGGCGACATAGAACCAGGCGGCGATATGCTGCCAATGGTCTTCGACATGCAGGCCATAAAGGGTGCCGATAATGGCCATCAGTGCCATGATGAAAGCGAAGACGCTGGAAAGGCTGTCAACGCGGCCAAAGGTCAAAGTCCAGTCGCCCATGAATTTGACAACGCCATGGGTTCCCGGATGGGCGTTGAGGAAAACCACATCGAGCAAGGCCAAGATGGGAATCAGCAGCAAATACGGCTTGCGGAATAGGTCGCGCATCAGAGGCAATAACACCGCCCCGACAAGCAGAATCAGCGATGGATGGAGGAAAGCAAAGTTACCGGTCATAGTAATCCTCGTCTGTTTCGATGCCGGTTTTTGCCCATGTCCGGGCCACGAACACCAAAACCAAAGCCGAAACGATCGTGAAGAACGACCAGAAAGCGGGAATCTTTTCGAGCCAGCTATGGACATGATGCCTGTCGATGACAATCAGACTCCAGACCACAATTGCCGCGACGATTCCATAACCGGTGTGACGCACCAGCTTTGGCCGCGCCTTGAGAAAGTCAATCAGGTTCACCATCATCCGATCACCGCCTTGACAAACTGCAACATGAAATTCGGGAAAATACCAATCAGCACTGAAATGGCACAGGCAATGAGTATCGGAATGAGCATACTCAAAGGAGCTTCTTTGATGCCGGTAAATGGTTCGGTCGCCGCTCTCTTGCCGAAGAAGGCGCGGTAGGTGATTGGCGCGAAATAAGCGGCGTTCAACAGGGTACTGGCAATAAGAATCAGCAGTATGCCAATCTGATGCGCCTGCACAGAGCCAACCAGCAGATCCCATTTGGTGATGAATCCGGCCACCGGCGGCGCGCCAATCATTGATAATGAAGCTATGGCGAAGGCGGCGAAGGTGAAGGGCATGGTCTTGCCCAAACCGTCCAGCTCGGAAATAAATTTTTTGTGGGCGGCGACGTAAATGGCGCCAGCGCAGAAGAACAGCGTGATCTTTGCGAAGGCGTGGTTGACAATGTGAATCAATCCACCCTCAATGCCAGTGGGGGTGAGAAGGGCCACGCCCATGATGATATAAGAGAGTTGGCTGACCGTCGAATAAGCGAGCCGCGCTTTCAAGTTGTCTTTGCTCAAAGCGATGACAGAGGCCATGATAATGGTGAAGCCGACAAAATAGGCGGTGGGAATACCTAGGTTCAGGGCGCTCATTGTGTTGACCCCGAAAACGTAGAGCATCGTCCTCGTGGTGCAGAACACGCCAACCTTAACGACAGCTACGGCATGGAGCAGGGCGGAAACAGGAGTCGGCGCCACCATCGCTCCAGGCAACCAATGGTGGAAGGGCATGATGCCGTTTTTGGCAAAACCGCATAAACAGAAGATATACAGCAGCGTTACCAGACAGTGGCTGGCATCCGCCGGGAAAATGCCGGTGGTGATATTGGTCGGGAAATCCAGGGTGCCAGTCAGCACATAAATAAGGATCAAGGCCGGCAGCAACAATGCTTTGGCCGTCGTGGTCAAATAAACGATATATTTTTGCGCGCCGCTATAACCTTCCTCGTCCTGATGATGCGCGACCAGTGGATACGTACAGACCGAGACGACTTCGTAGAACAGGTACATCGTGAACAGGTTGTCGGAAAAGGCAACACCGATGGCGCCAAAAATCGCCAAGGCGAAACAGGCATTGAAACGGGTCTGCGCGTGTTCGTGCAGCGAGCGCATATAGCCCATGGAATAATAAACGGCTATCGTCCACAGCGAAGAGGCGACTAGGGCGAAAATCATCGACATGGCATCGGCACGCAAGGTGACCGATACCCCGGGCAGCAGGTGAAACAGTTCCAGACGCAAGGTTTTACCAGCCAGAACACCCGGAATCAGCGAACAGACGATGGCTAAAAGAATGACAGAAGCGATGGCCGAAATCGCTTCACGGCGATTCTCGTTCTTGCCGTTGAGCATTACCCCAATCGAGCCGACAAGCGGCGTCATGAGAGCGATGAGCAATAGGGAAGGAGTGCTGACTACAGTACTGAGTTCCATGCGTAACAGTTCCTTATCCTTGAAGTTTCGTTACATCTTGGCAATCAGTCGACCGGTAGTAACGATACACCGCGACAACGAGACTCAGACCTATCGCCGCTTCAGCGGCGGCAATCGCCATAATGAACAGCGTGAATATCTGTCCAATGGCTGGATCGGGGGCGAGAAAGCGGTTAAAAGCCATGAAATTGAGAGAAGCCCCGTTGAGAATCATTTCGGCGGAAATCAGCATACCGATAAAATCGCGCCGCGTGATAAAACCGTAGATACCCAAACCAAAGAGCACGGCGGCCAGCGACAAATAGACGGCGAGACTATTATATAAAGTGAGAATCTCCATCATCTCCTCCCTTCTTTGGCAATAATCAGCGCTCCGATTATGGCGATAAGCAAGACCAGCGACACAAGTTCAAAGGCCATGGCGTGGGAGGTGAGCAACTGCGTGCCCACTTCATCGACACTGCCGTCGTTGATTTTGGCAAATGCTATCCACTTGGCGCGGAAGGCAAGGGCGACAAGACCAACAGTGATGAGAGCGGCGCAACAAAAACCTACCGGGCTATTCACAACATTGCCCTTTCGCTGTTGCAACTTGTTTTCGGGGTCGGCAAGCATGATGGCAAAAGCGATCATGACCGCGATTGCCCCAACGTAGATCAATATCTGCATCATGGAAACGAAGGGGGCGTTGAGGAAAAAGTACATAGACGCCACGCCGACAAAACAAACAATGAGACCAGCAACGGCGCGAACCAGACGTTTCGCGGTGACGGCGACAATCCCCCCGACCAAAGTTGCCGCCAGCATGAGGAGAAAAATTATACCAACCAGCCCATCAGCGCTGAAAACGGATGGAGTCATTGCCGCTTCTCCTGAAGTCGTTTGAGAAGATCGAAGTAAAAGTCCTCTTTGCGTGTACTTGCCAAGTTGTATTCCTTGGAAAAATCAATAGCCTCGAAATTACAGGCTTCAACACAGCAGCCACACAATGAACAACGGGTGAAATCCAATTGGTAAAGGGTGAGAGTCTTTTTCTTCTCGCCTTCCTTTTTTTCACCTTCAATGGTGATACAGCCCGATGGGCAGGCCCGCTCGCAGGCCATGCACAGCACGCATTTCGTCGCGCCATTCTCATCTGGCACCAAGTCGATATGGCCGCGGAAACGGGGGGCCATGGTCACGGTTTCATAGGGATATTCGACCGTGACCACCGGTGAGAAGAACTCCTTGAAGGAAATGCTCATTCCCACGAACAAACTCCACAAACCTGTGAATATTTCTTGGAAATAGCCAATCATTAAAACACCTTCAGTAGTCCCGCGGTCAACAGGAGATTAACAAGCGACAAAGGAATCAGTATTTTCCACGACAGGTTGAGCAGGCTGTAAATGGTCGAGCGTGGAAAGGTCCAGCGTATCCAGATGATGGTGGCGATCAGCGCATACACTTTAATGAGGAACCACCAAACACCCGGAAACAGGCCGAAAGGACAGGCCCAGCCACCCAAAAAGAGCAGGGTTGCCAAACTGGTTCCGACCACGATGTTGGCGTATTCCCCCATAAAGAACAGACCGAAGCCCATGCTGCCATATTCGATATGATAACCGGCGACCAATACGCTTTCCTCTTCAGAGAGATCGAAGGGGGCGCGGTTGGTTTCGGCGAGCGAGCAAATAAAAAAGATGAGGAAGGAAAAAGGCATCAGCAAATTGTGTGAATTGCCGAGCAGCGGGAAAATGTTCCAATGGAAAATGTTGCCACTCTGTTGCCGGACTATTTCCCGCAGGTCAAGGCTGCCACTAATCATGACAACGGTAATCACCGTGATCAGCATGGGAATTTCATAAGCGACCGACTGCGAGATGGCGCGGACGGCGGCCATCATCGCGTATTTGTTGTGGGAACTCCAGCCGGCAAAGAGTATCGACATGCTGCCCAGGGCGGCAAAGGCGAACACGCACAGCAGGCCGACATTGATGTTATGGGCGACGAGAGTATCACTGAACGGGATGGTGACAAAACTCGTAATGGCCGGAAACATGGCCAGAACCGGGGCGGCGGCGAAAAGGACCTTGTCGGCGCCGCCAGGAACCAGCAACTGTTTGGCCATCAATTTTAAACCGTCGAGAGGCGGCTGAAACAGGCCGAAAGGCCCGTTGATGTTGGGGCCAGGCCGCCGCTGAATACGGCCAGCGCCGCGGCGTTCGGCCCAAACCAAATAGGCGGCATTCATGGCGACGAAGGCCACTATGATAATGACAGCGACAACAACGTTGAAAAGTGTCAGACTGAAATTCATAAAGTCCCCACTGGTCGGTTAACGGTCAATTTCCGGAACAACCAGATCCAGGCTGCCAAAAAAAGCCATGGCGTCCATGATCATCGACCCGACGCATGCCTCGTCGAAAAGACTGACGTTGGAATAAGACGGTGAGCGCAGTTTGAGACGGTACGGGTTTTTCGAGCCATCACTCACCAGGCGGATACCGAAACTGCCTTTCGAGGTTTCCACCGCCTGATAGTAGTCGCCGGCTGGCGGTTTGATGATTTTCGGCGCTTTTTCAGGCATGATCGGGCCATCGGGCAATTTGTCGAGTCCTTGCTCAATAATCCGCAACGACTGCTCGATTTCGGCCATTTTCACTTTATACCGGGCCATGGAATCGCCTTCGGTAAACACCGGCACCTCGAAGTTAAATTCGGGATATACGGAATACGGCTCGTTTTTGCGGACATCGAAATTGATCCCCGAGGCGCGGGCGACGCCGCCGGTGGCGCCGTATTTCCGGCACATCTCTGACGACAAATAAACATTGCCTTCGAGACGTTTACGGAAGATGATATTTTCGGTGATCAATCTATGGTATTTCTTCAGCGATTCCCGGCATCTGGGGATAAAGGCGCGGGCGCGGGCAATGAAGGTGTCGTCAATGTCGTTGTACAGGCCGCCGAAACGATAGTAACAGTAGGTGAGCCGGGCGCCGGTGACCGCTTCCAGCATGTCAAGGATATACTCGCGATCCTGGAGCATATACATGAGCGGTGAAAAACCGCCCAAATCCATGACAAATGACCCGACGCCAAACAGATGGGAGGCGATGCGGTTCAGCTCGACCGTGATGACGCGGATGTATTCAGCACGTTCGGGAACCTGAATGCCACTGGCTTTTTCAACCACCAGCACGTGGCCATGGCAATAAGCAAGGGCGCCTAGATAATCCATGCGGCTGAGATTCATGAGAAACTGCGGGTAAGTCTTCAACTCGCCCATCTTCTCGTGCATGCGATGGATGTAGCCGAGAACCGTTTCGGCCTCGGCGACATATTCGCCGTGCATCCGCATTTTGATACGCAACACGCCATGGGTGGCGGGATGCTGCGGCCCGACATTCAGGACGAAGGTCTCATCAGGGAGTAAGTGAATGGGCTCGCTCATGCCTTGAAATCCTTCAGTAAGGGATGAAAATCAGCATCTTCCGGCAACAGCAGGGGAACGAGGTAGGGATGTCCTTCGAATACGATGCCAAAGAACTCGTGAGTTTCACGCTCATGCCAATTGGCGCCGGCGTAAATCCCACTTATGGTTGGGAGTTGCGGATTGTCTCTTGGTACCCTGGTGCGAATGACCACCCGGCACGGCTCAAAACCAAAATGGCTGAAGTCGTAAATGGCCTCCAACTGCTGGTCGGCTATCCAATCGACCCCGGTTATCGTTTCCAGGAAAAACTGCTGCTGATCAAGGATATTTACCGCTTCCAGCAATTGTTCAGGTGCGACTTGGGTATCAATATGATAGCCATGAACGGCATAGTCGCGTTCAACGACGCCATTTACCCTTGGCGCCGGTTTGGCGCTTTTCTCAGCCTTTTTCGCGGCCGCGGCGTCTTGTTCCGGCACCGGCGGTGGCGCTTCGACCACAGGCGGCGCTTCAGGAGCTTCGGGGAAAAGTGCCCGCATGGCGGACAAAACATTTGTTCGGATCATACGTAACAACCTCTATCTGTTTGTTGAACACGGAATTCCCGTGTTCCGAACAGGCGCTATGGCATCAACCGGCAATTGTTTCCGGATTTTTCCAGCGCTTCCAGCCAGAAAGTTTATGTTCCAATTCTATGATGCCTTGCAACAATGCCTCCGGCCGTGGCGGGCAACCGGGGACATAAACATCGACAGGCAGAAAGGTGTCGGCGCCGAGAACAATGGCGTACTGTCCCTCAAAGGCGAACGGCCCCCCGGAAATGGCGCAATTACCGAGAGCCATGACCCATTTCGGCTCCGGCATCTGGTCATACAGGGTTTTTATCCACGACTGAGCTTTCTTTGTGATGGTGCCGGCAACAATCATCAGATCGGCCTGGCGGGGCGACGGGCGGAAAACTTCAGCGCCAAAACGCGACATATCAAAACGGGCGCAGCCGGTCGCCATCATTTCAATGGCGCAACAGGCAATGCCAAAGGTTACTGGCCATAAGGAATTCGCCCGGCAGAGACTTATTATTTCGTCTACGACGGCGAATTGGACGATGGAGGAAGGAATTCCCTCGTTTACCGTTGGTATGTCTTTCGTTCCCACGTGAACACTCCCTTAATCCACGGATAAACTATAGCCAAGGCCAGAATGCCGACAAATATCACTATTTCGATGAAATCGCGGGCGGAGCCGGCGAAAATCGAACTATGGTAAACGGAGGCTACCGGGAAAAGGAAGAGGACGTCAACGTCGAAAGCGAGAAAAATCAAAGCGTAAAAGTAGTAGGGTCTGGCGCCATAACGAATCCAACTGTCACCAATTGGGTCCATGGCGCATTCGACCGGTGATTTCGCCTTGCCGGAAAGCTGGCGGGTCTTCAGGGGCATCAACAGATAGACGATGGCGATGGGGCCAAAGGCGAAGACCAGACCGCCGAGGAGACAGGAGGCGATCCAGATGATGGTGTCGCGGTAAAGGAAAGCTTCAAAACCCATAGTCGTGTCCTATCATTTAGACATACTTGGTTGTTTGAGCCAGCACAGCTTTCGTACACCAGAAGCGGGGCAAAGGTAAAAGGACTGGACAAGACTGTCAACCACTTTTTTACCAGTAATTTGTCCGCTTTCAGACGGTTGGTTTTGGCAGCGCCTGACATTGCCTTGGCATTTTTATGGGTTGGCATCGGTAGGCCAGCCATTTTCCGCCCGCCGCTTTCCCGTAAAAAACTTTGCCATAAAAAACTTGCCGCGCCGACTTCCCTTGGAGTAGGATAATTGGTTATTCCCGTGCCGGGAAGGCCGAATTTCATCGGAAATATCATATCGCTGACGGAGGATTGGGGTGACGATAATCAGTGGGACGACAATGTGGTTGTCCGGCAACGAGGCAATTGCCTTGGCGGCCTATGAAGCGGGAGTGACGGTGGCTTCCGGTTATCCGGGGACGCCATCGACGGAAATACTCGAGACGCTGTCTACCTACGATGGCGTCTATACCGAATGGGCGCCCAATGAAAAAGTCGGCCTCGAGGTGGCGATTGGCGCCTGTTTGGCCGGGGCCAGGGCGATGGCCACCATGAAACATGTCGGTGTCAACGTCGCCGCTGACCCATTATTTACTTCTTCTTATGTCGGCGTGCGCGGCGGTCTGGTGCTCGTCACCGCCGATGACCCGGAAATGCATTCGTCGCAGAACGAGCAGGACAACCGCAACTACGCCCTGGCCGCCAAATTGCCGATGCTGGAACCCTCCGACCCGGCAGAGGCCAAGGCCATGCTGCTTGACGCCTTCCGCTTGAGTGAAGAGTTGGATACGCCGGTCATGCTGCGCATCACCAGCCGTGTCGCCCATGTTAAAGGGGTGGTGCCGAAAGGCGAGCGGAGAACGCCGCCACCGTGCGCACTGGCAAAAGACCCGGCGAAAATGGTCATGCTGCCGGCTATAGCCCGCAAACGCCGCGTGGTGGTCGAGGAGCATATGAACCGCGCCGCCGCCATCGCCAACGAAACCCCTTGGAACCGCATTGAAACCGGCGCCGGAAAACGCGGTTTTATCACGGGCGGCGTCTCGTATCTCTATGTGAAAGAAACTTTCCCCGATGCGCCGGTGCTGAAGCTGGGCATGACCTGGCCTCTGCCGGATGACCTGATCCGCCGCTTCGCCGCCTCGGTCGAAGAAGTTGTCGTCGTTGAGGAACTCGACCCGTTTCTCGAGCGCCATGTCAAGACCTTGGGCATCGCCTGCCAGGGCAAGAATCTCATCCCCAATCGCGGTGAGTTGAATACCGATATTGTCCTGGCCGCCCTGGCCCCGGAACGGGCGGCCAAGGCTTTCGCCGCCATCGACTTGCCGTCGCGTCCGCCGAATATGTGCGCCGGTTGCCCGCATCGCGGCATTTTCCACAATCTGAGGCGCCTGAAGGTCTTCGTCTCCGGCGATATTGGCTGCTACACGCTGGGAGCCTTGCCGCCTCTTTCAGCCATGGATACTTGCGTCTGCATGGGCGCGTCGGTCACCGTCGCCCACGGCATGGTCAAGGCTTTGGGTGTGGGCGGGCACGATAAAGTGGTATCGGTGGTCGGCGACTCGACCTTCATTCACTCCGGCGTCACCGGCCTGATCAATACGGTTTACAATCACAGCGCCGCCACCCTGATCATCCTCGATAACCGCACCACCGCCATGACCGGCCATCAGGAAAACCCGGTGACTGGCCGCAACATCAAGGGTGAGCCAGCCCATCAATTGGATATAGAAACCCTCTGCCGCGCGGTGGGCGTGCGCCATGTCTATGTGGTCAATCCCCACGACATTGACGCCGCCTACAAGACGCTGAAGGAAGCCATCGCCCTCACCGAGCCATCGGTGGTCATCGCCAAAGCCCCCTGTGTGCTGCTGCCAGAAATGCGCCGGCGCCAGATCAGACCATACAGCAGCAATCAGCAAAACTGCGCTGGCTGCATGGCCTGCGTCAAACTCGGCTGCCCGGCGATCAGCTGGACGCCCTTTACCGAAGGTGAAGCCGAACGGCGTGGTTACAAGGCGACCCAGAAAGGGCTGTCGAAGATCGACGAAAGCATGTGCAACGACTGTGGTCAGTGCGCCGCGGTCTGTAAATTCCAGGCCATTTTCCACCGGGAGGAAACGAAATGAAGGCGGGTAATATTCTTTTCACCGGGGTTGGTGGCCAGGGCATCCTTTTGGCCAGCGAGTTGACCGCTTTAGCGCTCCTGTCGGCGGGTTTCGACGCCAAAAAGAGCGAGGTGCATGGCATGGCCCAGCGCGGCGGCTCGGTGACGGCACAGCTGCGTTTCGGGGCGCGGGTGTATGGCCCCTTGATCGCCATGGGTACCGCCGATGTCCAGGTGGCTTTTGAGATGATGGAAGCGGTGCGCTATCTGCCCTATTTGCGTCCAAACGCCACGGTGGTTGTCAACACCCAGAAGATTCTGCCGCCGCTGGTGGCCACAGGGCAAGCCAGCTATCCGGAAAACATTTTGCAAAACCTGACCGAGCGCAAGATATCCTTCCTCAGCCTCGACGCCTTCGAGATAGCGCGGCAGGTGGGGGAAAGCAAAACCGCCAATGTGGTAATGGTCGGGGCCTTATCCGCTCTGTTGCCGGTCAAGGCCGATGTCTTTGAACAAAGCATCGCCACCCGCGTGCCGGCGCGTTTCAAAGAAGCCAATATTGAAGCCTTCCGCCGCGGACGGGCGGTTAGTACCTGAACTGGTTCAGGAGGAAATCATGCCAGTTGAACAACTTGCGGTATTTCTTGAAAATAAATCCGGGCGGTTGGCCGAGATCACCAAAGTTATCGCCGATAGCGGTGTCAACATCCGGGCCATGTCGGTGGCCGATACCGCCGACTACGGCATCCTGCGCCTGATCGTCGATCAGGTGGCAACCGCCCGCGCCGCCCTAAAAGAAAACGGTTTTACGGTCAGTGCCGCCGACGTTTTGGCGGTTGAGGTACCGGACAGGGTGGGCGGTTTGGCGCGGATCTTAAAAATCATCGAAGAGGCCGGGTTGAACGTCGAGTACATGTATGCTTTTGTCAACAAATCCGGCGACAGCGCCGTGATGATATTTCGTTTCGAGCAAATGGAGGCGGCCATCGCCGCCCTGCAAAAAGCCGGTTGCCACCTGCTGAGCGGCGATGAAGTCTGTGGCATGTAGGAGAAATCATGTATTGGCAGAAAGATTTTGAATGTATGCCCGAGGCCGACATCAGGGCGCTGCAACTCAACCGTCTGCAGAAGACGCTGGAACGGGTGGCGACGCATGTCCCCTTCTACCGCAACGCCTTCACCGCCGGTAAGATCGATGTCAAGGCGGTGAAATCGTTGGATGACATCCGGCGTTTTCCCTTTACCTGCAAGCAGGACCTGCGCAACAACTACCCCTACGGCTTGTTCGCGGTGCCGCTGCGCGAGGTGGTGCGTGTCCATTCGTCGTCGGGTACTACAGGTATTGCTACCGTCGTTGGTTATACGAGAAACGATATCGTCACCTGGTCGGATTTGGTGGCGCGGCTTCTCTGCGGCGCTGGCGTCACCGCCGATGACATGGTGCAGATCGCCTTTGGTTATGGTTTGTTCACAGGCGGTTTCGGCCTGCACTACGGCTGCGAGCGCCTGGGCGCTTCGGTGATTCCGATTTCTTCGGGCAACACGCGGCGGCAAATTCAGATCATGCAGGATTTCAAAACCACGGCACTGGTCTGCACGCCATCCTATGCCTTAAAACTTGCCGATGTCATGATGGACATGGGCATCAACCCGAACGGCCTGTCGCTGCGCGTTGGTCTCTTTGGCGGCGAACCATGGTCGGAAGCAATGCGGCAGGAACTGAACCAGCGGCTTGGCATTCGCGCCACCGATAACTACGGCCTGTCGGAAGTGATGGGGCCAGGCGTGGCCTGGGAATGCGAGGAATGCAACGGTCAGCATATCAATGAAGATCACTTCCTCGTTGAATTGCTGCATCCGGAAACGCTGCAGCCGGTTGCTCCCGGTGAAATCGGCGAGCTGGTCATCACCACCCTGACCAGGGAAGCCTTTCCGGTCATCCGCTACCGCAGCCGCGACCTGGCGCGGCTGTTGCCGGAACCTTGTTCATGTGGGCGCACCTTCAGACGGATAACCAGGCTTTTGGGCCGCAGCGATGACATGCTGATCATCAAGGGCGTCAACGTCTTCCCGACCCAGATCGAAAGCACATTGTTTGCCGTTGACGGCACCGAGCCGCACTATCGCCTGATCGTTGACCGCGAAAACAACGAGGACAAACTGACGGTGATGGTCGAAGTCAACGAAAGCATTTTCTCCGACTCAATGAAAACCCAGAAGGCGCTGATCGACACCATCAAAGAGCGTTTGGCCTCCGATTTGGGGGTTGGCGTTACTGTCAAACTGGTCGAGGAAAAGACCTTGGAGCGCTTCGACGGCAAAGCGAGCGTGGTCATCGATAACCGGAAATTCTGAACAATCATGTCTGGTTATATTGATATCCACACGCACGCCTTTCCGGATGCCCTTGCCCCGGCCACCATTGCCCATCTGGCTGAAGAAGGTGGTATTCCCGCTTGGACCGACGGCACGGTGGCCGGCCTCCTCACCTCGATGGATGAAGCCGGCATCGAAAAATCGGTGGTCTGTTCGATTGCCACCAAACCGGCGCAGTTCGCGGCGATTCTCAAGTGGTCCCAAACCATCCGCAGCGAGCGGCTAATTCCTTTTCCGTCGCTGCATCCGGGCGACGAGCAGTTGCTTGTCCATCTGCGCGAGCTGATAGACGCTGGCTTCACCGGCGTCAAGATGCACTCCTACTATCAGAATTATCACCTCGACGACCCCAGTCTCTACGAGTTTCACGGCGCCTTGACCGAAGCCGGGCTGGTGCTCGTCATCCATGCCGGTTTCGATTTCGCCTTCGCCCGTACCCGCCTTGCCGACCCGCGGCGCATCGCCGCCATCTGCCGCCGTTTCCCGAAGCTGAAACTGATTGCCACCCATATGGGCGGCTGGGAAGATTGGGATGATGTGGAAAAATACCTCGTCGGCCAGCCGATTTATATGGAAACCTCGCTGGCCCTGGATTCGCTGGCGCCGCCACGCTTGCGCAAGATGCTGCTCAGTCATCCCGTCGATTATCAGCTCTTTGGCACCGACAGCCCATGGACGGGTCAGAAAGAATCGCTGGCCAAGTTGACGGCGCTTGACCTACCACCCAAACTGTTTGCCCGAATTACTTCAGCCAACGCCCACGCCTTGCTGAGTTAAGGTGGTATCAAGCCGGTTGCTATGGCAAGATGTTGGTCATTCAATGAATCAGGAAAAAGCAGCTACTCTTTATGTCGTCGCCACGCCAATTGGCAATCTTGAAGACCTGACCTTCCGGGCGGCGCGGATTTTGGCTGAAGTCAGTGTCATCGCCGCCGAGGACACGCGCCACACGCGAAAACTCCTCCGCCATTACGGGATTTCGACGCCGCTTGTCAGTTATTACCGCGAGCGGGAAAACAGCCGCGCCGACGAACTGATCACCCGCCTGCTGGCTGGGGAAAGCGTCGCTGTCGTCGCCGATGCTGGGACGCCGGGCGTCGCTGACCCTGGCTCGATATTGGTGGAAAAAGCGCGGCGGGCCGGGATTGCCGTCGTCCCCATTCCCGGTGCTTCGGCCCTGACCGCCGCCGTCTCGGTTGCTGGTTTGGACAGCGGCCAATTTCTCTTTCTGGGCTTTCCGCCGGCCCGAGGCGGCAGCCGCCGTAAGTGGTTGCAATCACTGACCGTCTGCGCCTGGCCGCTGGTGATGTATGAATCGCCGCGCCGGATGCGGGGCCTGTTGGCCGACATGCTGGAACTCTGGGGCGACCGGCCAGCCATGGTGGCGCGGGAGTTGACGAAAACTTTTGAGGAAACGGTGAAGTCGACGCTGACCGGCCTGCTTGACCATACCATCGTCACCGTCGGGCGCGGCGAATATGTGATCATCGTCTGGCCGATGGCTGGACCGGAGCAGAGCGGTGATGACCTCGATGACCTGTTGCGCTGGTATCGCGACCAAGGTGAGGCGTCGCTGAAGGATGCCTGCCGCCGCCTGGCCGCCGACCTGAACCGCCCGCGCACGGAAATTTACCAGCGGGCGCTGGTCATCTGGCGGGAAAAAGATGGCGTTTTGTGATTTTCTACTATTCATCTCGAAAACCGCTAAAAAGACCAGCTCCAATCTGCCACAGAAAACAAGCATGGCGCCGATGATTTCATCCTCGTTGCCGGTGGTCTGAATAGTGTTGGTCCGGTTGCTATGGTATGTTGGCTCAAGTAAGGTGAATATCACCTTTGCGAAAAATTGCCCAGTATCCTGACTATTATTAAAACCAGAGCGTCAAGCATGCAATCCAGCATTTTTTACGGCGAATGGGGCGGCGCCTACATCCCGGAAATCCTGCATCAGACCTTTTCCGACTTGACCGGGCACGTCCGCCGGGCGCGGCAAGACGCCTCGTTCTGGGCTGAGTATCAAAGCCTGATGGCCGAATATTCCTGCCGTCCGACGCCCCTGACCTTTGCCAAAAACCTGACCCGGCATTTTGGCGGCGCGAAAATCTATATCAAGCGCGAAGACCTCAACCACACCGGGGCGCACAAGGCCAACAACGTCATGGGTCAGGGGCTTTTGGTCAAACGGATGGGCAAGAGGCGGGTCATCGCCGAAACCGGCGCCGGCCAGCACGGCATGGCCTGCGCCACCATGGCCGCCAAATTCGGCTTCGCCTGCACCATCTATATGGGCGCGGTTGATGTTGCCCGGCAGCGCCCCAATGTCTTCTGGATGGAAAAGCTCGGCGCCGATGTGGTGGCGGTCGAGGACGGCGCCCGTACCCTGAAAGACGCCATCAACGAGGCTTTCCGCGATTGGGTCACGAATGTCGACAACACTCATTATGTGTTTGGTACCGCCTGTGGCCCGGCGCCTTTTCCAGAACTGGTTGCCTGGCTGCAATCAATCATCAGCAAGGAATCGATTATCCAAATCAAGGAGCGGCACGGCAGGCTGCCGAGACGTATCTACGCCTGTGTCGGCGGCGGCTCGAACGCCCTCGGGGCGTTCTATGAATACCTCGACCAGGATGTCGAACTGGTTGGCGTTGAGGCCGGCGGCCTGGGCCTCGACAGCGGCAAACACGCGGTACGGCTGGCCGCAACCGACGCCAGCCCCGGTATCGCCCAAGGTTACAAGACGATGTTTTTGCAAAATGACGATGGCCAGATGCGCGAGACCCACTCGGTTGCCGCCGGGCTTGATTACGTCGGGGTCAGCCCGATTTTGGCCGACCTGTGGCAGCGGAGGCGGGTGCGCTTTGAGGCGGCCACCGATGCTGAGGTCATGGCGGCGCTTGATCTGACCATTAAAAAAGAGGGGATTATTCCGGCCCTGGAATCGGCGCACGCCTTTGTTCAGGCTTTCAAAGAAGCGCCGCGATTGTCGCCGGAAGAGGCGATCATCATCAACATGAGCGGGCGCGGCGACAAGGATATTTTCACGATAGCGGGCGCCTATGATGACCCGTCATGGAAAAAATTCATCATCGACAAGGCCAAAGAATACCAGACCAGGGCCGACCGGTGGGGAGACCGTCCATGAACCTGCGACAGAGGATAGAAGCGCGTCTGGCGGTAGGAAAGAAATTTCTCCTCATGACCCATATCGTCCTTGGCTATCCATCCTTTGCCGTCAACCGCCAGGTCGTTGACCAGATGGTGCGAAACGGCGTCGATTGCATCGAGATGCAGATTCCCTTTTCCGAGCCGATGGCCGACGGCCCGGTGATCGCCAAGGCCTGCCAAAACAGTATCGCCTGCGGCACAACGGTCGCCGATTGTCTGGCCTTTGGCGCGGAAATGGCGGCGACGCATGACATCCCTTTCCTCTACATGACCTACATCAATATCATCTTCAAATACGGCTACCAGCGCTTTTTCACGGCGGCTAAAACGGCCGGCATCACCGGGGTGATCGTCCCGGATATGCCGCCGGAGATGGATGACGGTTTTTTCGCGGCGGCGCGCGACCATGGTGTCGCCCCGGTCTTGATTTTTGCGCCGACCACGAGCGATGCCCGCATGAAAGAACTGGATAGCCAGGCCGAGGGTTTTATTTATTGCGCGGCCCGGCGCGGCGTCACGGGAAAAAAATCGCAACTGGATGCGGAGGTCATCGCCTATCTGCGCCGTTGCCGCGCTGCCACTCGCCTGCCCATCGCCGTCGGTTTCGGTATCCAGAGCAAGGAGGATATTGACGCCTTGGCGGGTGTTGCCGACATGGCGGTCATCGGCTCGAAAACCATCGAACTGGTCGATAGCCAGGGAGCGGCGGCGGTTGGGCCGTTCATCGCCGGACTGCGATAAACCGCCGCAAGGACACGTATATGGATACTCGAAACAGCAAACTTGGCACCGAGGAGATCATCTGGAACCTCGCCGATCTCTACGCGAACGAGGCGGCGCTGGAAGCCGATGTCGAATGGTGCCGGAAGACCGCCGTTGACCTGAATACAAGGTGGCGCGGACATATCGCCACGCTCTCCGCCGCCGAACTGCTGTCGCTGGTCAGCGCCCTGGAAAAGCTTGACAGCCGTCTCGGGCGGCTCGACGCTTACGCTTTCCTCAATTTTTGCACCCAGACCGATAATGCCGAAGCCGGCGCCCTGCACCAAAAGATAACCGAATTATGCAGCGAATGCGCCGCCACCACAATTTTCTTCCGCCTTGAGTGGAACGCCTTGCCGGAAGCAGCGGCGGTAGCACTCTTGGCCGCGCCGGAACTGGCGCCCTACCGCCATTATCTCACCAGTTTACGCCGCTACGCGCCGCACCAGTTGTCGGAGGCCGAGGAGAAAATCCTGCTCGAACAGGAACCGGTTGGCCGCGCCAGTTGGAACACGCTGTTTGAAAAGATTTTTGCCCAAATGAAATTTGGCGAAACCGGCCGTGGCGAGGAGGAAGTTCTGGCCGATCTGCACCGGCCCGAACAGCAAACCCGGCAACGGGCGGCCGGCGAAATGACTGCGGCCCTACAAACCAATAGTCATATTTTAACCCATATTTTCAATACCTTGGCCGCCGACAAAATGCTTGACGACAAAAGGCGGCGTTACCCTGGCTGGCTCAGCGCCATGAACCTCGACAATCAGGTCGAAGACGAGGTGGTTTCCACCATGATTTCAGTGATTTGCTCGCGTTATGACCTGGTGACCCGTTATTACCATTGGAAGAAAAAAGCTCTCGGTTATGACCAACTCTTTGATTATGATCGCTACGCGCCGCTGCCGGATCTGGCCATGGCCGACATCCCCTGGGATGAATGCCGACAGATGGTCCTTGGTGCTTTTTCAAGTTTTTCCCGAAAATTACACGATATAGCCAAGACCTTCTTCGACGAGGGATGGATTCACGCCTGTTTGCAATATGGCAAGCGCGGCGGCGCCTTTGCCCATCCGGTTGAACCCGCCGCCCATCCCTACCTGCTGGTCAACTATACCGGCGCCTGGCGCGACGTCGAAACCGTCGCCCACGAGATGGGGCATGGCGTTCATCAGGTTTTGGCCGCGGGACAGGGTTATTACGGCAGCGACACGCCGCTGGTGCTCGCCGAAACCGCCTCGGTCTTCGCTGAACTTCTGCTCTTCAACCAGCGCCTACGGGAATTGACTGACCCGGCACGCCGGGCCGCCTTGATCGCTGGCAAGCTCGAATCCATCTTCGCCACTGTTTTTCGGCAGACGGCGATGAACCGTTTTGAGGAGCGGATGCACATGGGCCGCCGTGAGTCGGGCGAACTGAGCGTTGATGACTTGAGCCGCCACTGGCTGGAAACCCAGGGCCAGATGTTTGGCGACGCCGTTACCCTGACCGAGGATTATGGCCTGTGGTGGGGCTACATTCCGCATTTTCTCGCGACGCCGGGCTATGTCTATTCCTATGCCTTCGGCGAACTCCTGACCCTTTCCCTCTATGGCCGTTACCAGGAGGAGGGCGAGGCTTTTATCGGCACCTATCTTAATTTGCTGGTGGCGGGTGGTTCGCGGTTGCCCCGTGACTTGCTGGCCCCTTTGGGATTCAACCTTGGCGACCCAGCCTTTTGGCGGCGCGGATTAGCGGTTATTGAGAGTTATATGGCGATGCTGGAATAGTCGCGGTATTTTGTTATTCAATTTCTAAATTAAAAATTGAATAATTTTCTGTGTCATTGCGAGCGAAGCGAAGCAATCTATATTGTTGAAAAAAAATAAAAAATTTGCCGCTTTGTCACTCTGTTCCTCGCGATGCCAAGAGGCTGATGTATGAGTTTTGATTTATAAATTGAATTGTTGTCCAGCACTTCGTTCTTCCGCGAGCTGAAAAGAACAGCCATGGATAAGCTGCCAAGCAAGCGCCCCGTTCAGGGCAGCGCCGCGTAGCTTAGCACCTCAAAGCGGCGTGTTTGTCCGGAAGAGGGCAGTTCACGGGCGATGAATTGATAGCTTTTGCCGGTGGTCAGAGGGGCCCGCGCCGTTTTTTCCACCTCCGGTGGAAGTGAGAGTAAGCCTTCATGGTCGGTTTCATCGACCATTTTCAGGGTCGTTTCCGTGGCTTCCTCCATGGTTTTAACCGGGGCCGCCGGTGGCATGATCTGAGGAGCGGCATCGTCGCGCCCGGTGATTTTCCCTCGCAGAGAGATGACCCTAGTACCCATGTCGCCTGTGAGGAATCTGCCGCCTTCTGGGTATGAAACAGAAAAATCCCAGTCTCCGGCCATATCGGCGATAAAGGTGGCGGCGTGGAACAGCATCGCCGTTTGCTCGGCCCTGCAGTTCTCTTGGCAGGTAAGAAGTGAAAATTCCTCGAAATTTTTCAACTGTTCCCGCGCTATCGCCGCCTTCTTGCCTAAAGCTGTGGCCAAACCGGGAGCCAGAGCCAGGCCGACCTGTTTTTCACGGGGCGCGACCAGAAGCACGGCGCCACTGGCCACCTCCTCGCTGCCGACCGAGAGTTGGCGCAGCATGGCCTGGGCGTATTCGTCGGCGGTCAGGCCGTGCAAGTCCTTGCTGACGATGGTGACGATTTCCACCTGATTTTTCGCGGCCAGTTCAAACATCTTCCGTTCAAAGGTCACATAAGCTGCCCGGTCGAGCATCCCCAACTCATCAATGACGAATCTGTCGAATTTAATGGGAATTTGCTGGCGATCGGGAAGAGGCAGGACATCAGCGGGACTGTCGGTCACCGGTGACGGCACCGCCGGGGCGGCGGGCGCCTCCGCTTTGCCTGACCTCACGCCC
>JAIRRG010000097.1 GCA_031256095.1 Desulfobulbaceae bacterium | reverse complement strand
GATTAAACGGCTGCGCGGCCCCAAAGGCTCCAAAGTGACGATTGCCATTTCCCGCCAAGGCTGGAAGGAGCCGAAAACCTTCACCTTGCTGCGCGACACCATCCCGCTGCATTCGGTGAATGCCTTTTTCCTCGTGCCCAACGTGCTCTATGCCCGTATCACCAATTTCCAGGAAAACACCACTGACGAGTTGAAAAATGCCATAGCCGGTCTGGCCAAAGAACAGAAGGTCAACGGCATGATCCTTGATATACGTAACAACCCCGGTGGACTTCTCAACCAGGCGGTGTCGGTGTCTGATATTTTCCTGAGCGCGGGCACCATTGTCTACACCAAGGGCCGCACCGAAGAGCAGAACATGCGGTTTTCCGCCCACAACTCCGGCGACAAGCCGCGCTTTCCGCTGGTGATTCTCGTCAACGGAGGAACGGCCAGCGCCGCTGAAATCGTCGCTGGCGCCCTGCAGGCGCACAAACGCGCTATCCTCGTTGGTACCCGCACCTTTGGCAAAGGTTCGGTACAGACCATTATTCCGCTACCGGAAGGAGCGGCCCTGCGCCTGACCACGGCCCGCTATTATACGCCGGATAACCGCTCAATCCAGGCTCTGGGCATTAGCCCAGATGTTGAGGTCGCCCCGGGGGCGGCGAGCGCTGCCAAGACCGGGCAAGAAAAGCAGATGCGTGAAGCCGACCTGCCGCAGCATCTGCCTGGCTCCGGGCCGCTCGCGCCCGGCCCGCGTTTGAGCAATGAAGCGAAAAAGCGCCTGGCAAGTGATAATCAGCTACAAACGGCCTTGAATATCCTGAAGAGCCTGCAACTCTATTCCCAGTCGGACAAGAACTAATGGATATTCTCTTGACCTTGGCCGAGCGAAAGATCAAAGAGGCCTTGGCCGAAGGGCTGGAACTGAATTCGCCGCGCTGGAAAAACAAGGCGCTGCCGGGCGACGACCCGAATGTCCCGGAAGAATTGCGCATGGCCTATACGCTGTTGAAGAACTCCGGTTTCACGCCGCCAGAACTTGATTTGCGCAAGGACATCAACCGCTTGCAAGATATGCTCGACCGTGAGACCGACGAAGGGACGCGGCTGAAGCAGATGGAAAAACTGAATTTTCTTTTAATGAAACTCGATCTCAGTCGCCATCGTCAAAATGCTATTGTAAGCCAGGATAATTACTACCGCAAAATCGTTGAACGAGTGAAAAAACGTCCATGACCGCAGGGTCATCAGTCTTCCTGGCAACAGGCTTGGATGAAGATACCAAGAGCTCTTCAAGATTGACGAATCAAATAATGCCGATAGGCTACATCGATATTTTTACGCATTGGCTTTTGATTTGACAAAAGATACCGCATCCATTACATATCGGCTATCTTAGCGGAATATTGAGACTTTGTTCCCTGTATTGGTTAATTTCCGCAATGGATATTTTGTATTTGTATATCAATCAATTTCTGCGAGGGAGGGCTTATGTCATTAGTCAGTGTGTATCGGCAGGCGATGGAACTGAACACCATCAGCGACATGGCGAAGCGGGAGGCGGCGGCAAAAACCTTTTTCGAAAACCTGAATAGGATGACCATGCCCGACACCTTCAACTGGGCGGTGGAGCTTTTTGAAAATGTCCATGTTCAGGAGCGGGGAAACCAGCCGGGCTTGATCTGGGCCGATTTGGAGAGCGGAGCCGAGCGGCAATTTCCTTATAAGGAGTTGGCGCAACATGGTAACCGCTTCCTCAACCACCTGCGCAAACGTGGTGTAAAGCAGGGCGACAACCTTTATATGTTTACCCCCATCGTTCCAGAAACCTGGTTTGCCACCTTCGCCGGGCTGAAGGGTGGGCTGGTGACGGTGCCGACGGCGACCAGCGCCACTGAGCGCGAGATCCGTTTCCGTTTCAAAATCTACAAACCAGATGTTATCCTGACGTCGACAGCCCTGACCACCGTCGTTGACGCGGCGCTGGCCGAGATCGGGCACACGCCGAAAGCCAAAATTGTCCTGGGCGAGAAAGCCGGCTGGATTTCTTACGGCGAAATCAACGGCGAATCACCGGAAGCGGCGCCCGCCGTGGTGAAAAAAGACGATATGGTCTTCTGCTTTTTCACCTCCGGTACCACCGGTTTGCCGAAGCGGGTCGGGCACAGCGCCATTTCCTCGCCGGTGGGGCATCTTTCCACTGCCATCTGCCAGGGCGTGGAACCGGGAGGCATTCACCACAATCTCAGCGCCCCCGGCTGGGCCAAATGGGCCTGGAGCAGTTTCTTCGCACCGCTGAACCTGGGGGCCACGGCCACCGGTTTCAATTTTGCCGCCTTGAAGCCTGAACAGTATTTGAACGCCATCGCCAAATACAAAATCAATTCCTTCTGCGCGCCGCCGACCGCCTGGCGGGTCTTCATCACCCTTGATTTGAAGAAGTTCGATCTGTCGGCGATCAAGTATTCATTGTCGGCCGGGGACCCGTTGAACCCGGAGGTGATCGACCAGTGGCAAAAAGCCACCGGCACGGTAATCCGCGAGATTTATGGC
>JAIRRG010000091.1 GCA_031256095.1 Desulfobulbaceae bacterium | reverse complement strand
GAGGAAACACGATTTGACAACGCCCGGCTCTGCGGAGATGATAAGGACTTGATCCCCTACACGCCGCATACCACCGGGGCGGCGGGACTTTTCTGGCAAGGCCGCCTGTCCGCTGCGGGTTTGCCGCTTCATGAACAGGACAAGCGATGAAGGCCACGCCGAAAAACATTTCATTCATACTTGTTTTGATCATGCTGCTGCCGGTTCTCACCTATTGCGGCAAGAGCCGTCCTCATTACGGCGCCGCCCCGCACAGCCAGTGGTTTCCAGCGGCAAAATCAATGCCGGCGACCCAACGCCCTTACACCATCGACGGCGTCACCTACTATCCGATTCCTTCCGCCAAAGGTTTCAGCGAGCAGGGCATCGCTTCGTGGTATGGGCCGGGTTTTCATAGCCGCGCGACCTCAAACGGCGAGATCTACGATATGTATAAGATGACCGCCGCCCACAAGACCCTGCCGATGAACACGCAGTTGCTCGTGAAAAATCTCGAGAATGGAGCACAGACCGTGGTGCGGATCAACGACCGGGGCCCGTTCATCGATGGACGGATCATCGACCTTAGTCATCGCGCCGCGCAGACACTGGGCATCATCGAGCGCGGCACGGCCCGCGTCAAGATTATTGCCCTTGACAGAACCAATCCATCGCTGGCCGAGGAAAAACCGGCCATGCCAAGGCGGACGGCAGCCAAAGCGACGACGCCAGCACCAGTGCCAACGCGGGCGTCAACGCGGACGTCAAGGCCGGTATCAGCGCCAGCGGCATGGCAGGACTATTTCATCCAGATTGATTCTTTTGAGGGGCAAGAGGAGGCTCGCCGCCTGCAACAGCGTTTCGCCGGTTATGGTCACCACGCCAACCTCTACCGCGACCACGACGGCACGATCAATGTCGTGCTGTACGTCGGCAACGACGCCGGCAAGGCGCAGCGCGAGTGCTCAAAACTGGTGCGCCTCGGCTACACGAAAGCAAAGATCATCAGCGTCGCCAACTGAAGGCGATAAAAGCGGCCTGACACGAATCATAGTTGCGGCCAGCTCACCGTCTGGACAATTCAGGACACAAAAAAAGGGACAGCCCGAAAGCCGTCCCTTGCCAAAGCAATCAAATCAAGCAGGCATCACATTTTTTCACCAAAGGCGCGGCCATAGTCCTGGCAGGCCTTCAAGCCCTCGGAGGTGCCGACCATTTCTTCGGTCAGGCGCAGCGGGCCGAGGTTGGTCATCTTCATCTTGCAGACATACTGCATCGTTTCATAGAGGATGACCGGGCTTTCGCCGCTGTGGGTGTGCGAGCCGAAGGCGCCGCCCCATTTGCCGTCAAGCTTGGCCAGCTTGGCCTTGAAGAGAAACTTTTTCATGCCATCGGTTATATCCTTATGATAGGTTGGGCAGCCAAACAGGTAGCCGTCATAACTAGCCATCTGTTCAGCCTTGTCTATATCGGCTATCTTCTTGACATCAACCTGGCAACCGGTCATCCGCAGGCCCTCGGCCAGATATTCGGCCATGGCTTTGGTTTTGCCGGTACGGCTGGCGTAGACAATCAGCGCTTTCTTCATGGATACTCCTCCTTGTTTCCAATTGACTGAGATGGGGCAGCAGCCACCCACGGCGGGCGGACAGCATCTTTTGTACAATAGAGATTTGGCCAGTAACGGTCAAGTATCCTGAAAAAATTGTTCGGGGATTCTAAAAGAATATCGGACGAAGCTACCAACAGCGTCGCAAGCGGCCAGAAAACAGGACACCATGGCCTCATCGGCTTTGCCGCCGCTGACGTCATGGGCCTGCGGCTGATTTTTTCCATGATTCTCACGACCTGGTCATAAGAAGCCTTGTTTTGGTTAATAATCAGGTTACTATTTTCAATTTTTTTAGTCTTTCTTCAATACAACTTTCGAGTTGATTGACAAGAAAGCTGTCCTTTTGATTCTCTTTATTTAATTGATTATTTAATTTGTCGAGATAACCAACATCGCTCATATTGCTCAGTATCTCTTCAGCACGTGCAATAAAAAGCTTTTCAATTATTTTCTGTGTTTGACTTGATAACCCCTTCATACGCCCCATGTATGTGCAGTTAATGACCATGTTGATGATCCGTAAGTCACCTACTGATGACATTTCTTTCTCTAACAGCCCCGCTTCCTTTTTTTCTACAAGCAGTGTAAATTTTTCCCAACACTTTAATGCTTTTTTTAATTGGCTTTGACCAGTGAATAAATCAAATAATCCCATAACTTGCTCCTTACTCCCGGATAAAAAAGCGTCCTCGCCGCCGGGAAACATGCGGGGTTGCTGGACAGTCGGTATTGGTCGCCGCAATGAAAAAGCCATTATTGACCAGGCTAGGCGCTGACGGCGACTGGGAAAAGACAGTACCATCCTCCGCTACTTATTGAAAATGCTGGAATCAAACCAGTTACCCCTTGAGAAATATTTTTTCGGCACGGGCCACCTCCCTCTCTATTTTTTCAATTCAACCTGGGTGGATGCGACTTTTGCCTCGCCCTGATATGCCTATAGGCAGTGGACTATAGGCTACATTCAAACCATGTTCCAGTCAATGGGGAACATGGACAGTACAAATATCAGCCGGATTTTTGGGGAAGTCTTGCGACGGTACAGGTCGGAGCGCGGCATCACCCAAGAAGAGCTTGCCTTTCAGGCAGGCGTTGACCGCACGTTCGTGTATCGTCTGGAACACGGTGTCCGGCAACCAACCATCACTACCTTGATAGGGATGAGCCGGGCGCTTGGCGTTTCGGCCATGGATTTGCTGGGGGATACGGAAAAAGAATACTTGCGGCAAAAAGATGTCGAAGGCGGGAACACGGGTAAGTCCTGATTTTATTCGGCTTATAAAGCAAAACTTATATATTATCCCCTGTCATATAAAGGAGAAGGGTTTGAAAAGAGGTAAACTTGGGGGCGTCCAAAGGCCGTTTCATATCCGTTAAGGTGGCTTCCCCGCCATACCCGTTGAAAGAGGCTCAAGACGCTTGG
>JAIRRG010000082.1 GCA_031256095.1 Desulfobulbaceae bacterium | reverse complement strand
AAGTCTTGGCCGCCGTTCCCGTGAAAGAGAGTGATTCTGTTGCTATCGGCAGCCAATCGCCCACCGGTTGCGCCGAATTTTCTTTACCGCCTGAGTTCAGGGCCTGCCGAGTCCATAACAGGGTCAGGGCGCGGTCCAAGGTCGGCGTGGCGGCGCTGGCCTTGGCCAGGATGTTCGGGGCGTCGCCCGCCGGTAGCCGTCCGGCCAGTAGTAGCAGCGCCTTGGCCGAGGGCAGGGCGCTTTGGGTGAGCAGCGCCGCCGCCTTGTCGAGGCCAGCCTTGAAATCCACGCCGGCATCGGTACCGGTTTTCTCGGCGATGGCGGCGGTCAGTATCCGGGCATAGGCCAATCCCAATTCGCTGTCAGGATCGGCCAGGAGAACGCTATCATATGGGCTTAGCGGATTTACCGCCGCCGGTCGCTCAGGCGAGTTTGCCGGTGGGTTTGCCGATAGCTTCTGGGCCACGCCTTCGATTTGGGTGCGCACCGGCAGGCCAATGTTTTGGGCAAACCACAGGGCCAAGGCGCGATGGAGAATCGGTGTGTTGGCCGCTTCGCTGTATACCTCAAGCAAATGCTGCCAATGCTGACTTGGGATGGTCAGACCTAGGGCCGTTGCCGCCAGATGGTCGGCGTAGTAGGCGTAGGCGGTCATGAGAAGGTCGCCTTTGGTGCCGTCGCCCCACCAGCCGAAGACGGCCTTCGGCCCAGCCATGGCGGTCAGGCGCAGGCGCTCGCTGGCCAATGTTTGCCACAGGCGGCCACCCTCGCCCTGGGTCTTGTTGTCGGGAAAAAGCAGAGGGGCGGCAATGGCCAGGGGAATCAGGCGGCTGGCCGTTTGTTCGACGCAGCCCCACGGGTATTCGACTAGTGAATCGGCAATGCGGGCAAAATGTTCCTGGCCGCTAGCGAGCAAGCGCAGCCGCAGATTGCTGGCATCAGTGGGCAGATGCAGGGCCGCCTCGCCGTTTATAACCGGGGCCAATTCTTCGCGTGCGCCGCGCCAGCGCGGAGAATTGGCGGTTACAGCCGTGTCGAGGGCATCGGCGACCATGCCGTCTTGCCGCACTTCCAGGCGCGCTTGTCGCGTGCCGGAGAAAGAGGGTAGGGCAAAGGGCAGATAGGTGACGCCGCGGGCGAGCGTCACCTTTTGCCGCGATTCCTGGTCGCCCAGCCATAGAATGACCTCAGCCTGACGGTCACTGTCGCCATTATTAAACAGAGCCAGCGAGGCAATGGGGGCATCGCCCTGGCGCAGCCAGGTTGGCGCTGTCCATTTGCTGTAGATGGCTTTGTCGGAACGGATAAAGCCGGTCTTCTGGCCGTAAGCCAAATCGTTTTGTCCGGCAGGTTGAGCCAGGGTGACGGCACGGGCTGTGATTCGCCACCGTGACAGGGCGTCGGGCATGCGGAAGGAAAAAGATGCATGGCCATCATCGCCGGTAAGCAGCGTCGGCAACCAGGCGGCGGTGTCGATATCGTCGCGGCGGGCGCGCTCCAGCACCTTGACGCCGCGTTCGTTGTACTGATGCCGGGCCGGTGGTTTGCCTTTGCCGCTGTAATCAACGGCCTGATCGTAGGTGATAAAGCTCAGGCTGGCGCCGGTGCGGACGTTATTGCGGCGGATATGCTGAAAAAATTCGCCGATCTCTGGGGCAATTTCCGCTTGCAGGGCGTAGATCATCTCATCGACCACCGACACCGTCAGCATGGCCCGCGCCGGTTGGCCGCGGTAGCTGGCGGCAATGTCCACCGTTACCGTATCGCCGGGCTTGGCCACCTGGACTGAGGGCGAGATGGTCAGCTCAATGCGTGGCGTCTCGGCGACGATGCCGGCGTTTTGAAAGACGTATTCGCCGTTTTTCACATAGACCGCCGACAGCGTGATATTCGGGGCATAACCATCCTCTACCGGCACCTTTAGCTTCCACTGATTCGGGGCCAGGCGTTCGGCCTTTAGCCAACCGGCATCCGCCGCGTGCGATAGCAGCGCCGTCCGTTCGACCTTATCACGCTCCAGGGTCAAAAGCGCTTCATCGACCGGTTCGGAAAAGCTGACCAGCACCTCCGCCGTTTCGCCAGGCTTATAACGCTCTTTATCGGTCACCATCTCGATGACGCCGGGGATGACTTGCAGGCCATCGCCGCTGACCCAGTGGGCGGCGGCGGCCACCAGGTTGCCATCCTTGTCGCGCATACTCAGCGAATACGAGCCGGGCTGATCGAAGGCCAGCCGCCATTCCCGCGCCGTTGGGTCGAAGGGGCCAGTGGTCTTTTTCTGATTTTCTAGCCGGATGATTTCCCAGCTTGCTGGCGGCGAAGCGCCGTCCTCTTCCGCTTCCAGGCGCAGGGTGAGGTTTTCACCAGGTTTTGAGAATTTGCGTTCCGATAGCAGCCGCCAGGCCGCCTTGGCCCGTTCCACCAACAGTTCACGGGAGGCCCGGACGCGATACGCCGCGCCATCGGTGGCAAGAAGTGTCAGGATCAGCCGTGACGGTTCCTTGGCCGCCGGCAAAGAAAAGCGGGCTTCGCCTTTATCATCGGTTGTCAGGATGGCGGTGCTGAGTTCAATCGGGAACAGGCCGCCGTAGCGCAATTCCCCTTGGGTCATGGTCAGTTTCTGCGCCCGTACCGTCAGGTCCACCGTCGCCTTCGCCACCGGGTCGCCGCCGGGATAGGCCAGATGGATGCTTCCTTCCACCTTGTCGCCAGTCTTGAATACCGCTTTGTCAGGCGTCACCGTGATCTCGAAATGCGGTTTGACATATTCGGCGACGCGGAAAGCGGCGGAATAGACATCGCCCTCATAGCGCAGGCGCATTTCGTAGCCGCCAGCCATGGCATTTTCCGGCAGGCGGAAAAGCGAGGCTCCGCCCTTTTCTGGCGAAAGCGCCACCTGACCATGCCAAATCTGGCTGCCCTGTGGGTCGTAAATATCGACGCCAATATCGGCAGCCTTGGCCGGGACCGAGCGCGTTGCCGCCTGGTAGGTGCGGGCAAAGCACTTGAAGGAGACGAAATCACCGGGCCGGTACAGGGGCCGGTCGGTGACGGCGTAGAGTTTGGTGGCGTATATCTCGCTGTCGTAATAGAAATTCTCTGAAACAAAGACACCGCCGGCGGCGTCCTCGCCCAAAATATAGGTGCGTTCCGGGCTGAGGTGAGCGAGCGTCAAGAGCCCCTGGGCATCGGTTTTGCCGGAGGCCAGTACACCCAGGCCATCGGTCCACTGGATATTGGCGCCCGCGACCGGCTGGCCGCTGCGCCGGTTCGCGGTCCATAACAGCATCTCGCCTGACGATAATTTGGTGATAGCGACAGTATCGGCGACAAAGACCAGGGTGACGGCGCGGTGCGCCCCCAGCATCGCTTCGGCCAGATAGAGGCCGGGCGGCAGTTGGCCCAGCGGGATATAAAAATTGCCTTCATTTTTCGGCAGAAAATTACTGCTCGACCCCTGCAACTTGGCTCCTGGCACCGGGATATTTTCAGCTCCTTGCAAGGGATAACGAAATTCGCGCTGTAAGGAAAAACCTGGCAGGGGCGCGAACTGCGGCACTGGGCGGTAGTTGGGTTCGGCGAAGCGGGTGCGCAGGGCTGGGGCCGTGGCCGTCACCGAGGCGCGGATTTTACTGGCAAAAATATCCCGCCAGGCCAGCCGCGAGTTGTTCCAGGCGCCCGCCCACAAATATGACAGGGTATTGGCCATGCTGCTCATCTGCGGGTTGGCGCTGGTCTCGATGCGGTGCGGGTTTTTTTGCCGTTTAAGAAAATCGAGCGGCTTGTCGATACGGTAAAGCCTGACGTCAACGCCGCCATATTCGGACGCCGCCTCCTTGTAAGGCAATTCCAGCCGCAAGAGGGCGTCCTCGTCCGGGCCGAATTGCTTGTCGGTGAGGACAAAAAAGGGCGAGCCGGCGGTTGGTGTGTACCAGGGAAGCGCCGCCTGGCTGGGCAGCGGGGCAGTGATGGCCAATAGCAGGAGGACGAATGACAACAAGCTGGCGCGATTGATCATGGGATTACCACCTCAATTCCACTTAAAACGATGCACGGTCGTATCCTTTGGCGGAGGCGCTTCGTTCCTCGTATTTTCCACCGAGGATGCGCTGGGCCTTGGAGGCTCGTGAGCATTTTTCATTGCCGGGGACATGTCGGGCGGCTTCGCAGGTGTTTTTGGCGATTTCGATGGCTTTTTGCTGTCCTCATGCCACGTTGGCGTATCTTCCTGGCTTTCCGCGTTGGCGGTCGCCATAACATCGGCGGCAAAATGCAAGATTACCAAACTGATATTGCCTGCGGCATCGGTGTTTCCCTGAATCGCCGCTTTCGTGTACCATTTGGTGGCTTCGATCATATCCTGTTCGACCCCTTCACCCACATAGTACATCAGTCCGAGGTTATTTTCGGCATCGGCGTTCCCTTGATTCGCCGCCAGGCGATACCATTTCACGGCCTCGGCGGCATCCCGCGCGACACCCCGGCCATTTTTGTACATCCATCCCAGATTATTTTGGCCACTCGCATCGCCCTGATCCGCCGCCAGACGATACCATTTCACCGCTTCGACACTATCCTGCATGACGCCTTGACCTCGGTCATACATCCAGCCAAGGTTATTTTGGGCATTTGTATCTTTTTGATCCGCCGCTAGGCGATACCATTTCACGGCCTCGACATTGTCTTGCGCGACGCCTTGACCAGCGGCATACATCGTTCCAAGATTATTTTGGGCTTTGCCATCGCCCTGAGCCGCCGCCAGGCGATACCATTTCATGGCCTCGATATCACTGTGTTTGACGCCCCGGCCATTTTCGTACATGACGCCGAGGTTGTGTTGGGCTATCGCATCTCCCTGCTCCGCCGCTTTCGTGTACCATTTCACGGCTTCGGCGTCGTCCTTCGCTATGCCTGAACCGGAGCTGTGCATGAATCCGAGGTTATGTTCGGCTATCGCATTTCCTTGTTCCGCCGCTTTTGTGTACCATTTCATAGCTTCGGCATCGTCCTGCGTGACGCCATGACCGTTGCCGTACATCGCTCCAAGGTTATTTTGGGCTTTGGCATTTCCTTGATTCGCCGCCAAGCGATACCACTTCATGGCCTCGGCATCATTTTGCGCAACGCCCCGGCCATTGGCGTACATTACTCCCAGCCGATATTGAGCGGTCGCATATCCTTGTTCCGCCGCTTTTATGTACCACTTGACGGCTTCGGCATCGTTTTTCGGAACTTCCTGACCTCTGGCGTATATCGCTCCAAGGTGGTATTGCGCTTCCGCGTCTCCTTTTCCCGCGGCGCCTTTCACTGCTTCGAAATCCCGCGCTGGCGAGACATGGGCGGACCGGTTTTTCGCGGTCGCGTGCGCGGTTTGAATATCTTGGTTTCCCTGTTCCGTCGCCTGCCTCAAAGAAGGGGCAGTTGCGCAAGCCAGCAAAGAAAATGCGGCGAGCAATGCTATCAGGTTTTTTGGCTTCCTCCATATCATCATGGATTTCATCGCCGCTTTGATGGTCTTGTCGTCTTGGTCAAAGATGTCGGAAATCTCGGAAATCATTTGGTAATCTCCTGGTTTTGAGTATGGGTTAGGGCTTCTTGCTATTTTTATAATTCATTCCCGGCCTTTCATCCCAAACATAAAACGCTCGTTTCCTCAAATCAAAATTATCAAATCCATTATTCCGTAAATCAATGCAATTCTTTTGTGGGTTTTCTCCGTGAAATGGTTTCAAAAAATCAAATTTATCACAATCGGTTAAGCGCTCGCATTGCCAGCAGCCCTCATACTGTTTTTCAAGGCAACACTTGAGTATTGGGCAATCAAAAGCGGAACAGCCGCCACCTTGTCTGCAAGATTTTTTGCACTCTAAGGCTATTATCTTTTTTAATAGAACAATAAAAAGAGGATAATCCTCAAAAGAACTATCAAATTGCATTTTCGCTTCAGCATATTGGTCAAATTTTCTCTCTTCGAGCGCGCTTAAAAGCGATTTCGCTTTATCAATGACTTCACTCTCATATCTGAGGCAATCGCGGCAAAACAGGCCGCAATAAGCTGTCATTTCAATAAGTAGCTTGTTCATCCTTTCCACCCGGCGGCGCTCACCGCAAAAAAGCCAAGGAAAACACGCCGATAAAATTCGGATTTTCTTGCACGGGACGCCAGCGTGTATCTGGCCAGCGGCGCAGTTCGTTCAGGGGCACGGCTCGTAGGCCGTTATCTTCCGGTGTCGGTGTCGCGCCGTTATGATAGACCACAAGTTTGCCTGTCCATAACATTAAGTGCTGGGCCTCGCCCTGGTCGTAAAAAAACATATCGGCGGGCCGGGCCAGCCGTGGGTCGCGGCCCATGGCAATGCTGTTTTCCTGAATCAAACCAATGGCGTTGACGAAGGCTCCTTGCGTGCCGTCAGGCCGCCGCCAGCGGTGGCGCAATTGCAACCGTGCCGTCTCCGGAGCCAGGTCGGGCGGCAAGGGGGCAGCCATGCCCATGGCTTGCCGCCA
>JAIRRG010000078.1 GCA_031256095.1 Desulfobulbaceae bacterium | reverse complement strand
CCCCAAACTCGAGTAAAGTTACGGTCGGCGGCCAGCGTTTCCGGCGTCATGCTATTCATGTCGGAGAGGCTGATATGAAACTGTGGCCTGGCAAATAAAACCATGGCGGCGGCGAACAGGCAGGCGGTGAGGCAGCCCTTGCTGCCACGCGAACAAATCCAGCCAGAAACCCGGTGTAGAGGCGGCTCGCCCCTGCGTTTCGCCGGCGGCATCTGGGGAAAAAGGGGCGGGCAGATGAATTTGATGAAGAGGAAAGTGCAGATCAGGCCGAGGGCGGTGAATTCTCCCAAAGAGGCAAAGACCGGGAAGTCGCTGCCGGCCAGGATGGCAAAAGAAATGATCGTGGTAAAGAGAGCCAGCCCGCCGCCAATGGATTGTGTCTCGGCGGCGGCCCAGCTGCCGCTGGTGGTTTCTTTGCGGTCTAGAAAAAGCAGGTAGGTGATGCTGAAATCATCCATGATCGAGATCAGCGCCCCGGCAAATCCTAACACCATGACCGAGATCGAGGAATGAAACAGCGAATAAATGAAAAGAGCGGCGGCGGTGCCGGCGATGGGTGGTACCTGTGACAGCAGGCTGAGCAGCGGTCTGGGAAAAGCCAACAGCAGCAGCAGGATGATGCCAACGGTTGAAAGAGTCAGGGCGAGTTCAACATCCTCGCGGATCAAAGTTTCATTGTCGAGTGCCGCCCGCCAGGCGCCGACCGGCGTCAAGCGCAAACCAGGAAAATCCAATTCCTTTTCCGCATTTTGAAAGAAATCGCGCAGTTGCCGCGCCGCCTCGGTGTTGGCGCTGGCGGCTTTTGGTTTGGCGACAACCAGCAGATGGTGGCCATCTGCGGAAAACAGATGGCCGCGGTAGAGGCGACCGCCTTGCCCTGGATTCAAAAGGGCCAACTTGGCCAAAACAATTTGATGGAGGCCAAGCGGGTCAGCGGCCAGCGTCTCTGCCTGACCGATGCCAGTCAGGCCGGAAGCGTCAACCATGGTCGCGGCCAATTTCTCTTCGATGGCGGCGGGTGTAAGGCGCGGCCCGACTTCTCTGGCCAGTTCTTCCGCCGAAAACATCAGCGGCAGCTGCCTGATCACATCCTGGCGCAATTTCGGCAAGATGGCGGCCACGCTTTCCATGCCGACTTCCTGGAAAAGCTGGCTTTGGCGCATCCGCTTTTCCAATGCCTCGCCTGCCAGCGCCAAAACGTCTTGCCCAGCATTTGTCGTGACATCAATGGCCACCTGGTTCTGAATCGGATGGTGTTGAAAAATCGTCAGAGCGTCGGCAATCACCGCATCGTTTTTCGGCAGCGATTGGCTGAGGTCACTATCGATAGTCAGCCGCTTCAATCCGGCCAACGCACAGAAAACGGTGGCAGCGATGACCAGGAGGAGGAGGGGATAATTGATTGTTCTGGCTGGCATTTCACTCTAATTTAAGGCAGCTTCGAACTGGCCGGTGCCTTCGGGCAACCAGCACGGTATCTGGAAACCGAGATAATCCATCGCTTGTCCGCATTTCTAGCTCTGTAGCGGCATGCTTGTCATTTGGCTTTTGTCCCGACGGTTACGAGTTTTTGCCCGCAGGTACCCGCAGCTATGAGCATACTTGAAACGAGGGACTATAATTCCGTGGTAAAAGCAAACAATACCCGCTCCATTAAGTGAAGATTTACGTGGTTGGGGTGTGAATGAGGATATGTTCAACCCTATCATTCGGAGTGAGTGATTGATGCAGCAGAACGGAAGGGGAAGGCTGGGAGACGGTGCTCATGTTCACCCCATCAGATGGTGCGATAGGGTTTAACTGATCGGGACAGGAAGCCCAGCCAAATGAAGAACACCGTCAGATCAAGTTCGCCTTACGCCATTTACTACGAATTAGCGCCTTTTTCTTCCTGGTAATTGGCGCTTTTCTCTTCCTGGTGCTCAATCGGTGTTGGCGGAGGCGAGTCTTCAATAGGCGTGGAAGCGGAGGCGTGAGTATCCTTGATTGCTTTTTTAAAAGCTCTGATACTTTTTCCCAAACCCTCTCCAAGTTCTGGTAATTTTCCTGGCCCCCAGATAATCATGACAATAACGAGAATAACAAGAAGATGGATGGGTTGAAAAATCCCTGAAAACATAGCAGGCCTCCCTGAGCTTAATTATTTTTTCGAGGTTAATGTTTTTAGTTCGTTCTGTCAATGCGTTTTGTTAGAGTGGGTGGCCTGATAGAGAAGGCAGTGCCTTCTTGGCAGTAATTGTCAGATGGCTAGGCGGTTTCTCGGCATTTGGGGTAAAATTGGTGGGTAAAAGATCAACTTCATTTGAAACCGTGGAGCGCCGTTTGTCCTTGAGCTTATGCTATGAATTTTTCATGGTATGAAACAAGGAGTACCATTTTCACATATTTTTACCAAATTCGATGATTGATTCTCTGCAGCGCGCCCTATTTTTTGCCGCCAGCACACCCTTTGTCCGTGCCGCTATTCGTGAACATGCCGACCTCTCGCCATTTCGCGCCAAACCAAGCCTGTCGGTGCTGACTGGAGTATTCTGCATCATCATCAGCTTTCCCCTCGGCTGGCCAGCAGTGGTGTTTTTTGCTTATCTGGCCATTCGTTGGCACGATCCCTGGCTGGCGGCGCTGGTCGGCCCGGCGGTCTACGTTTTTTCTCACTTTCTCTTTCTTTTTGGTATGTGGCTGTCTGGTATGACCTATACGCTGGTGCTCTGTCGCTGGTTGGCTCGCATCATTGTCGAACCGGCACTGGCCCGCCTCGCTCCGGACGAATTGGTGAAAATTCGTGCCGACAAGCCCGACTGATTTTTGGGGGCCAACCCAATTCTATCAATTCTATCTTTAGGCAACTTGTTTGATCCACGGTGGCGGTTTGATTGTCCCGCCGCTGACGTCCCTCATCACCAAACCGGCAACTTGAATGGTGCCGCCATCACCATCAACGCGCAGGTCGTAGCGTAGTTCAGTTGTGGTTTGTGCGGTCAGGCGGCATAGGGACCGGTAGGTGCAGCCTGGTGTTTGCAGGCGGTGGGCGTTTTCCACCTTCATGGCCGAAAAGCCGGTGGGAAAAGGAACGAAACCGCAGAAACACTGACCATGCACACAGGCGGCGTGCATGGCGCCATCTAAGAGAAAGGGATTAGGCAGCGCCGGGCAGAAAAAAGGCAGGTCTGGCGCGATCAGCGTGCCACTTGCCGTCTCCCCTTGCAGATGGACTTCGCCATGCAGTGTCTGGAATTTTACGCCGAATGGCACCAATTCGGCGTAAATTTTTTCACAGGCAATGGCGCGGCTCGGCCCGTTATCCACTGGAAAGGGTATCTCGATTGCCGCTGCCCGTGCTGGAGAGCCGAAAATCATTTCGGCATGGCACAGCAGGCGGCTGATTGCGCTGCTTTTTTTTGTCCACATGGCGGCGTGCAGACGCTGGTCATTAAGTCGCTCCAGTTCAACGAGTACCGTCAGGGAATCATCTTTGGGCAGGATGAGTAATTTTGGAAAAATGGCATTTTCAAGCCGTGTTGCATCAATTTCATGGAATTTTTCAAGTATCAACGCGGCCAGGAAATCAATGGCCGTGACCATTGGCAACACCGCTTGGCCGGCAAAATGGTGGTCACGCAGCCATGGATGGACAGGAAATGGTACTACGAAACATTCGCTCATTTCTGGTCAGGATCAAAGCTTTTCATGGCTGCGAGAAAACCGGGCAGGTGGCGGATCAGCCGCCAGAAGCTGCGGCGATGCTGCCAACAACGGCTCATCAAGCGTCGGCGCCAGACAGGATCGGAGTAAAAGCGTTTGACATGGCTGTTGTACAATTCGTCGAGCCGTCCCCAAGAGGCGATGCCTTTGGGTAAAAAGACAAAATTCAGGCAATTCATCAGCCGCCAGTCTTCTTTCAGCTCGCCCCTTTCGTCGATAGTTTTCCACACCGGCGCCCCGAAAAATGGGGTGAATTTCGCCATATTCATATCGTCGAGTCCTAAAGAGATGACGAAATCGCTGGTTGTTTTGATCGACTCTTCGGTCTCGCCTGGCAGTCCCATCATGAACAGGCCCTTGGCCCGCAGGCCATGTCCTTGAATGCGGCTCACGGTCCGCCGCACCTCCTGCAAATAGACGCCGGGTTTATGCTCTTCAAGCAATTTCGGGTCGCCACTTTCTATCCCCAGCGACACCATCAGACAGCCGGCTTTTTTCAACAGTCGCAATAATTGGTCGTCGGCATAACCGGCCCGCACCGCGCAGTTGAAATGCAGGCCCAATGGTTTTTTGATCAGTTTGCCGCAGAGTTCCTCAATCCGTTCGCGATGCAGCGTGAACAGGTCATCGTAGATATTTATATGCCTGACATTGAAATGTTTGCGAAGCCAGGTCATGTGCTCATAAATATAGGCTGCCGAATTGAAACGGTAGCCGCGTTTGAATACCGAACGGTCGCAGTATGAGCATTGATAGGGACAGCCGCGGCTGGTAATCATTGTTGCCCCCGGCGCCTTGATTGAACTAAATAGTGGAAGCTCGTATCGGTTGGGGAATCCGGCCAGTTTATCGTAGGCCGGGAAGGGCAGGCTGTCGAGATCGGCGATGGGAGCGCGGGCTGGGTTGGCGACCGGGCCATGTTGACGACGGTAGACAAGGCCGGCAATCGTATCCGGATTTTTGCCAGCGGCCAGTTCACCAAGCGTTGCCTCGCCTTCGCCCATGACGAGAAAATCAATCTCTGGAAAACGCGCCAACAGATCGCCGCCCATGGCCGAAACGTGAACGCCACCAAAAACCAGCGGAAGATCGGGTTTCAGGCTTTTCAAACTTTTGGCCAGTTGCCAGGCATCAAGAAAGGCCGAAGTGGTGGTGGAAAAACCGACCAGCTCCGGCTCGGTGCGCAGAATACGGGCGATGGTGTCGTTGTTACCTTTGACGTCTGGCCCCAGGCAATCAATCACCGCCACTTCGTGCCCTTCCTTTTCCAGCCAGGCCGCTAGGGAGAGCAGTCCTAAAGGGGGCATTCGGTTGGCTAGGGTTGAGACGTCGCGA
>JAIRRG010000074.1 GCA_031256095.1 Desulfobulbaceae bacterium | reverse complement strand
CTGTACTCAATCAAGCGTCTGATTGGCCGTAAATTCGAAGATGCGGAAGTGCGGCGCTCACGCGAGGTCAGCCCATTTAAAATCGTCGAGGGTGCCGGCGGCAGTGCCGCGGTGCAGGTTGAGGGCAAGACCTACCAACCGGCGGAAATCGCGGCCATGGTGTTGGTCAAAATGAAGAAAACCGCCGAGGAGTATCTGGGCGAGGAAGTGACGGAGGCGGTGATCACCGTTCCGGCCTATTTTAACGATTCACAGCGCCAGGCCACCAAAGATGCCGGAAAAATCGCCGGTCTCAACGTCCAGCGCATCATCAACGAGCCAACAGCGGCCTCCTTGGCCTATGGTCTCGATAAAAAGGGCGAGGAGAAAATTGCCGTTTACGACCTTGGCGGCGGCACTTTTGATATTTCCATTCTCGAAATCGGCGACGGAGTCTTTGAGGTCAAATCGACCAACGGCGACACCTTCCTCGGCGGCGAGGATTTCGATTTACGCATCGTCAATTGGTTGGCCGACGAATTCAAGCGCGAGCAAGGCATTGACCTGCGTAACGATAAGATGGCCTTGCAGCGTCTGAAAGAAGAGGCCGAGAAGGCGAAAATGGAGTTGTCGAGCGCCAAGGAAACCGACATCAACCTGCCCTTCATCACCGCCGACGCCAGCGGCCCGAAGCATCTGAATATGAAGCTGTCGCGCGCCAAATTCGAGGCCCTGGTCGAAGATCTGGTCGAACGCACCGTCGGCCCGTGCAAAACCGCCTTGAAAGATGCCGGGCTGTCGGCCTCGGAGATCAACGAGGTCATTTTGGTCGGCGGCATGACCCGGATGCCGAGGGTACAGGAAAAGGTTAAAGAAATCTTTGGCAAGGAGCCGCATAAAGGCGTCAACCCCGATGAAGTAGTGGCGATTGGCGCGGCGATTCAGGGCGGTGTCTTGCAGGGCGACGTCAAGGACGTGCTGCTCTTGGACGTTACGCCATTGTCCTTGGGCATCGAAACCCTGGGCGGCGTCACCACGCGGCTGATTGAGAAAAACACCACGGTACCGACCAAAAAGAGTCAGATTTTCTCGACCGCCGCCGATAGTCAGCCCGCCGTGTCGATCCACGTTTTGCAGGGCGAGCGGGAAATGGCCCAGGATAACAAAACCATTGGCCGCTTCGAGCTGACCGATATTCCGCCGGCGCCCAGAGGCGTGCCCCAGATCGAGGTAACCTTTGATCTCGACGCCAACGGTATCCTGCACGTGTCGGCCAAAGACCTCGGTACCGGTAAAGAGCAGTCAATCCGCATTACCGCCTCCTCTGGCCTGACCGAAGACGAAATCAAGCGCATGACCCGCGACGCCGAAATGCACGCCGAAGAGGATAAAAAACGCAAGGAATTGGTCGAAACGCGCAACCACGCCGACGCCATGGTGCATTCAGCCGAAAAGAGCCTGAAGGAACTGGGCGACAAGGTTGACGCCGCCACCAAAGCCAATGTCGAAAAGGAAATCGAAAACGTCAAGAAGGTGGTATCCACCGATGACGTCACTGCGATCAAAACGGCGCTTGATGCCCTGACCACCGCCTCGCACAAACTGGCCGAGATGATGTACGCCCAGGCCTCGAAGCAGGATGGCGGCGCCGGTGGTGGTGCAGCAGGCGGAACCGCTAGCGCTGGTAAAAAAGATGATGGCGTCGTCGATGCCGATTTCGAGGAAGTGAAGTAAAATCCGCTTGCCGCCATGAGCTAAAAGGGAGAAAGGGCAACCTTTCTCCCTTTTTTATTTGTTATTTGGGCCGAGGCAAATAGCCTGGATTGCGCCGCCAAGGCCGAAATGATATGCTTTTGTGTTCTCTATCCTGATTTGTCAGCGCTTCCTCAAAAACGAGTGAAAAAACTGAGTAATATAATTTATAAATTAAAACTTAAATAATTTTCTGTGTCATATAAGGGATTGTCTTTCCAGATAAAAGAGAGACGAACAATGGCGCGAAGAGAATGTCATTGCCTGGAATGCGGCGGCAATACGCCTTTTTCCGCAATTTTCGCTATTGCATTTCTCAAATATGTAATATAAGCATAACTCATTTTGGCGCCAATGTAAGAATCATGGATAGAGGAGTTTTCTGACATTCAAGGGGGCCGCTTGAAATTCGAGGACTACTTCCAGCGTGAAATGCTCGCCTTGCGGCAACTGGCCCGTGAAGCCTTGGCGCGTAACCCCGCCTTGGAGCCATTCCTGGGCACGCCGGGACGCGACCCGGATATCGAGCGCGTATTGGAAAGTTTCGCCTTCCTCGCCGCCCGCCTCGGGCAAAAGGTTGACGACGATCTGCCGGAAATCACGCATGATCTGTTCAGCAGGCTTTGGCCCAATTACCTCCGCCCCTTTCCCGCCGCCAGCGTTATCCAATACCAACTGACAGGCGACCTCTCTGGCAACAATGGCATCCCCAAAGGGACACTGGTGGAATCGGCAGAGGTGGAAGGCATCCGCTGCCGGTTCCAGACGATCTACGATGTCGATCTGTTGCCGCTGCGTGTAGTGGATCAGCGCCTGATTGAGCGCGGCGGCACGGTGATTATGGCGGTGCGCTTTGCTCTGACCGGCGTCAATCTGCAAAACTTCCAGATCTCTCATCTCCGTATTTTTTTCACCGGCGAAGAAAGCATCCCGCACACGCTGTACGTCACCCTGACCCACCATTTGAAGGAGCTGCGTTTTGTCATCAGGGACGTCGGCGAGGATGGCGAATCTCGCGAGCACGTCACGGCGGTGCTGCGCCCGTCATGCGTGAAGCCATTGGGTTTTCAGGAAGATGAGGGTATGCTGCCCTACCCGGAAAACCTGGCTGTTGGCTATCGCGTTCTGCAAGAATACTTCTGCTATCCGGAAAAATTTCTGTTTGTCGAGATCGCCGATTTACAGTGCGGGCTTTCCCAGGATACGCGGCAGCGCTTCCAACATATCAATGAATTCGAGCTGCACTTTGTCCTTGAGCATCTGCCGGAAAATCACCAATCTTTCCGTGCGGCCAACTGGAAGCTTTTCTGCACGCCGGTCATCAATATTTTTCCGTTTATGGCCACGCCTCAAACGATCGCTAAGAACTCAACAAAACATAAAATCATCCCTGACCCTCAACAACCGGACCTCTATTCAGTGTATAGCGTCGAAGGCGTGAACAATTGGGGAGACAGCGGCAAAGGCGGAGGCACTTTTGAGCATCTTGAAACCATTAACGCTTTTGAACATCGGCGAACCAACGCCCCTCTCCGTTACCGTGTGCAAACCATTCCGACTCTGAACCAGGAAGCGGTTGAGACGTATATCATCTTTGATCACATTCCCCACGATGGCCTTACCCTTGATATGGCGCTGCTGTGCACGAACGGCGATCTGCCTACGCGCCTTGGCCTCGGCGATATAGGCGTGGCCGCCGAGAGCGCGGAAGCTGCCACTACCGCGTCGTGCAAAAACATTCTGCCCGTCTCCAGCCCTGTGTCGCCGCCGCACGCCGACAGCATCCTCTGGCAACTGCTTTCTAATATGTCGCTGAACACCATCCCGCTGACCGATGTGGCCGCTTTCCGCGCCATGATCGCTCCCTATGCCTTCCGGGCCAGACATGACAGCGGCGAAGCCCAGGCCCTTAAAAAGCATCTGCAAAGTATTCAAGCCATCAAAAGCCGGTCAACGGACAGAATTTTTCGTGGCGTTCCCAAGCGCGG
>JAIRRG010000204.1 GCA_031256095.1 Desulfobulbaceae bacterium | reverse complement strand
TTTCGTTTCAACCATCGTAATGATGACTTATTTCCAATTCTTCTCAAGATGTTAAAGAGTACTCCCGCACAAGAATTGGCAAAAATTTAGTCCGGTTTGATTAGGTATTACCTAATTTTTTGGCGATAGATGATCACGGCTTCTTTATGCTTACGCCCTCTGGCCTTGAGGGTGTTGTAAAAGCGCCTTGCCGGTGCGCAATTCATCATCGCGCCCCAGGCCGCCTGAAACAGTCTTTTCTTTAGCCAGACCTGACCGCGTTTCTCTTGAGCCTCTGGCAGTGGTATGGTATCAGAACATCGGGTCAGGCAAAGGAGATTCTGATGATGACGGACGTGACACGCGACACGCTATTTTTCGGGGCGCTTTCCTGCCGCCAGCCGAAAAACGGCTACCGTTTTTCCCTGGATTCGGTGCTGCTCGCTCATTTCGTCGATCCAGTTCCAGGGGCGCGGCTGGTTGACCTGGCCGCCGGTTGTGGCGTCGTCGGTTTGATCGCCCTCTACCGCCATACTGGGATTATCTCCTGCCTGGCCGTTGAAGCCAATAAAGAACTATTTTTTATTGCCAGGGAAAATTTCCGCGGCAATGGTTATGGCGACAAAGCCGAAGTCATTCACGGCGATGTCGCCCAGATCAAGGAACTACTGCCAGCCCAGAGCGCCGATCTCGTATTGTGCAATCCTCCTTACTACCAGCCGGGGCGAGGTCGCGTCAGCAAATCGCCAGGTGAGAAAAAGGCCCGGCATCAAGAGACGCCTCTGGCCGCCTTTATTGACGCCGCCGCCTGGTGTCTGGGCAAAGGCGGTCAGGCGGCCTTTATTTATCCGGCCGCGCAACTGATCGGGCTGTGCGCCGCCTGCGTCACGGCGCGGCTTGCCGTCAAACGCCTGCGCCTTGTCCACAGCTATCCCGGGGCGGCGGCGGCGCGGGCCCTGGTCCTGTGCCGCAAAGAGGGAGGAACGGGGCTGTTGGCTATGGCGCCGCTTTACGTCTATGAAAAAAGAAATGGCCGCTACAGCACGGAAGTGGCCCGAATGTACGCGGTAAATCCCGCCATCAGCCAAGTGGTCGGAGGCGTCCCATGCTTGCCCAAGTGAGCGGCTGTACCTGCGTTGGCATCCACGGCATGGTGATTGCCGTCGAGGTGGATATTGCCTTCGGCTTGCCTTTCATGCAGACCGTCGGCCTACCGGACAGCGCCGTGCGTGAGAGCAAGGACCGGGTCAAGGCGGCGATATCTAACTGCGGCTACGATTTTCCGCCACGCCGCATCACGATCAATCTGGCGCCTGCCGACATCAGAAAAGAAGGGGCCGGGCTCGACCTGCCGATGGCTTTGGGCATCATCGCCGCCTCAGGTAATCTCCGTCAGGAACAACTGGATGGCTTCTGCGCCGTCGGCGAACTGTCGCTGAACGGCGATCTGCGCCGGATCAGCGGCATCCTGCCCATCGTTCTCGCCGCTGGCGAGGCTGCTCTGCGCGGGTTGTTGATCCCCCATGAAAATAGCGAGGAAGCGGCCCTGGTCGCTGGCAGTCTGCCGGTATATCCGGTGGCGACTTTGCAAGAAGCGGTGAAATTCCTGCGTGGCGACCAGGCCATTGCCCCAATTGCCGCCGCCAACCTTGAGGACATGGCGGCCAGGCGGCATTATGATTGTGATTTCGCCGAGGTAAAGGGACAGCAGCATGTTAAACGGGCTCTCGAAATCGCCGCCGCCGGCGGTCACAATGTCCTGCTCCAGGGACCACCGGGCGCTGGCAAGACCATGCTGGCCAGGCGCCTGCCAAGTATTTTGCCGGAGATGACCGGCCCAGAAATCATCGAAACCACACGTATTTATAGCGTTAACGCTCTGCCGGGCGAAGCGGGCTCGCCTGCTCAGGCTGGCGGTTTACAACTGGTGCGCCCGTTCCGCGCCCCGCACCACACCATTTCCGACGCCGGACTGATTGGCGGCGGTATCATCCCCCATCCCGGCGAAGTGTCACTGGCCCACAACGGCGTGCTCTTTCTTGATGAGCTGCCGGAATTCAAAAAAAGGGTGCTGGAGGTGCTGCGGCAGCCGCTCGAGGATGGCCAGGTAACCATCGCCCGCGCCAATATGAAGCTGACTTTTCCGTCGCGTTTTATCCTGGTCGCGGCCATGAATCCCTGCCCCTGTGGTTATCTGGGTGACCGCGAAGGCCGCTGCCGCTGCCCGGAAAGCCATATCCTCGCCTATCGTGGGCGGATTTCCGGGCCGCTTTTGGACCGTATTGACCTGCATCTGGAGGTGGCGGCCTTGCCCTATCGCGAGATCGCTGACAGTGAAGAACGGGAAACATCTTCACTCATTCGTGGTCGCGTCAATGCCTGCCGCCAGCGGCAGCGGCGGCGTTTCGCCACGGGACAAAATGAAAATCGCGGCCATGCCCCATCTCTTTTTTGCAACGCTCAGATGGGTAGCCGCGAGGTGGAAATTTTTTGTAAGATAGACAGCGCCGCCGAAAAATTGCTACGGCGCGGCGTCGAACGTTTCGGGCTGTCGGCCAGGGGCTATCACCGGATTCTCAAGGTGGCGCGTACCATCGCCGATATGGCTGGCCATGAAAATATCGCTGAGAATCACGTCGCCGAAGCCATGCAGTACCGGCGGCTGGCGCCGGTTTGAGGCGTGGTTGATTTTTATCTAAGCGGCGATTGCACCTGACAACACACCCGGCAAGAAAAAAGAGGAAAACATGCGAAAGATCACTGTCTTGGCTGTCATCATTGTCCTGCTGCTCATTGTTGGCACTTTGTTCTTTACCCGCCATCGCCCAAGTGCTGACAACAACCCGGCGGCCTTTCTACCGGCCGACACGGTGGGGTATATCGACGAGCGTCAGGCCCAGGAACGCGGCCAGCGCTTTCTCGCTTCGCCCTTGGGCCAAGCCATCACCGCAATCGACTTGCCGAGCCTGGTGCGCGGCCTTGCTGCGCCGGAAAATCTACAGGCCGATCTGAAAAAAAGTATTAACGATGTCAAAGACTTTCTTAATAGCAAGTTGGCAGACGAACTTTTGGGCGACCGTTTTGTCGTCGCCCTGCTGCCGTCGCGCGATTGGATGAAGGAGCCTGGCGTTTTGCCCGATCTGCGCCGGCAGTTGGTGCTGCTGTGCAAGCCGCGCCACGGGGTGACGGCCATCGACCTCTTGGCCTCGGTCTACAGCGGCAATTTGACAACCGAAACCGTGGCCCATGGCCAATACAGCCTGAAGCGTTTCAAAAACGACAATATTTCTTTTGTCACCTGCGCGGTCAATGGCTGGCTGGTGGTCGCCTTTGAGGAGCGCGCCCTCGGCGAGGCCCTTGATACCTTTGATGCCAGGACAAATTTTTTCGCCGCCAGTAAAAGTTTCGAAAAGATCGTCACCAGCTTGCCTCCTGAAAGTGACCAGATCGTCTATTTGCGCCTGAGTGATTTGGCCAGGCTGACCAAGGATTTTCTTGCCCGCCTCCCGGCGCCGAAGCAAGCCGCCTTGGCTGGACAGATTGACAGCGCCTTGGCCGGTCTTGATGCCTTTGCTTATGGCAGCTGGACGCAAAATGGCGTTTTGAATGAGCGGATGTTTGTCTCATTTATCCCCGACAAGGCACCGGCGGCGGTGAAGAAAATCCTAACCACACCGCCACAGAAGGATGGAATGTTGCCCCATCTGCGTGACAATCTTGTGTTGTATTCCTACAGCGGCGTCAGCAACTGGTCGGCGGCCTTTGACAGCTTGGAGAAGGAGCAGGGCAGCAAGGTTGAAACCTTCGCCGGCCACAGTCTGAAGGAGTTGCGACAGATGTTGGGTGACGGCCCTTCTCGTCTGTTTGTCCGTAAAGGTGACGGTGAGCGGACCCTGCCGCTGCCGCTCGTCAATTTTTGTGTGACCGCGGCGGAACCGGAAAAGCTTGGCGATACCGCCGCAACACTTTTGGCGCGGACCGGTATTAAAATGACCAAAGGTAAATTTCAGGACGCCTCGTACCAGGTATGGAATGAGGCGCCGGGAAAAAATCTGCGTTTCTATTCGGCCCTGTGGCGCGGTCAGTGGTGTCTGGGTAATTCCCTGGATTTTTTCAAGGAGATGGCCGAGCCGCCGCCAGCCAGTGCCTCACTGCTGGCTGACAAGGATTTCAAAGTGGTCGATGACGGCATCAACCAGCCGGCCCAATCTCTGTTCTACGTTCAGGTCGATCAGTCACTTGATCTGCTCCATGATGCCTGTGGCTGGCTGGCTACCATCCTGGCCGTACAAAATAAAGATCTGTCGGCCAAGGCCAAACTGATCAACGAGCGGCTGATCTTTCCGATTCTTGAAGGGGCGAAGATGTACCGGCGCTCGTTCAGCCGCGCTGTGGTCGAAGGTAATATGCTGAGAATTGACGCCAAAACCAGTATGGCGCCGGTGGAGAGCAAATGAAAAAGACCATCGCCGAGTTGCGGAAAATCATGCGGTTCAAGGAGACGACTGAAGTTGGCGACATCGTCCTGATCGCCGCCAAGAACCCGGACATGTTGCTTTATGCCGTGGTGCGGACGATTGAGCGCGATGACAGCCGCCGTGACGACTGGTGGCGCGTCGGCATGACCATCTTGTCGGTGCCGCCGCAGCCGGTGCTCTGGACGCTGCGTCAGCCACAAATGACCGGCCAGGAAATTTTCACCATGGGCGGCGATGAGCGCTTCATGCAAGCCATCGCCGCCTCGCCGGAGGAAGAGCCGGAAGTGAAAGGCATCAAGCCGATACGGCGGATAAAATAAAGATATGCGCGAGCGCCATGTCATCAGTCAGATCGCCGCCCTGACCGGGCCAAGCAGCCATCCTCTCCTTGTTCAGGGCATTGGTGACGATTGCGCCGTTTTGTCTGGGCAGATTGCGGATGATCATCTGGTCACAACCGACATGCTGGTTGAGGGCGTACATTTTGATTGCCGCTGGCATCCCGCCCATCTCTTGGGGCGAAAATCGCTGGCCGTAAGTGTCAGCGACATCGCCGCCATGGGCGGAGAGGCTCGCTTCGCTTTGCTGTCGCTGGCGCTGCCCTCCCGCCTTGGGGATGCCTGGATCGCCGAGTTCATCGAGGGATTCGTCAGCAAGCTGGCCGAAGAACAGGTGATTCTCATTGGTGGCGACACGGTGGGCGGCGACAAGCTGGTTATTTCCGTGACGGTTCTGGGCGGCGTTGCCCAGGGCAAAGCGATCAAGCGTCAGGGAGCGCGCCCCGGTGATGGCATCTATGTCACTGGCCCGCTGGGCCTGGCGGCGGCGGCCCTGCATCTCTGCCAAAATCAGTGCTTCAAAATTGAAGACGTGGCGATGAGCCCATGGCCGAATCTGCTCAAGGCGCTGCTTGATCCGGAGGCGCAATCGGCTATGGGGATGCTGTTGGGTAGTTTCGGCGGGGTCAGCGCCATGCAGGATATTTCCGACGGTATCGCCACCGATCTCGCCCATATCTGTCAGGCCAGCCGGGTGGCGGCGGAAATTTTCGCCGATTGCCTGGCGCCGCATCCGGATCTGGAAAATTACTGCCGCCTGGTTGGGCTTAACCCCATTGATCTGCAACTGCGCGGCGGCGAGGATTATCAATTGCTTTTCACCATGCCGCCACGGCGTGAACCGGCGCTTTTCCTGGCTTGCGCCGCCGAAAGCCTGCCAGAGCCGCAGCGGATTGGTGTCGTCCGCGAGGGGGCAGGGATCTGGTTGCGGCAAGGCGGCGCGGCCACAGAAATCACCTTTCAGGGCTATGAACACCGTTCATGACGAACGGCCTGAAAGTTCTTGTCTTGTCTCATGGCCACCGGTATAACCGGGGCGGATTGCCGCCGTTGCCCCGGCTCTGTGGCCGGGTGGGCAGCGCGGGCGCTTTATCATTATGAGGAAAACTATGAAGATACAGCAACTCATCGTTGGCAGCATGGGCGTCTGCTGCTATATCGCCAGTTGTCCGGTTACCAAGAAGGCGGCGGTCATTGACCCCGGCGGCGACATCCCAAAGATACTGAATGTTGTCAGACAAGGCGGCCTTGCCGTGCAATCAATCATTGCCACCCACAGCCATCCCGATCATATCTGCGGCGTCGCCGAACTGAAAGCGGCCATGCCGCAGACGCCCTTTATCATGCACAAGGATGAGGCGGCCTTCCTCGCCAACCCGGAAGCTGGCCGCTATTTTGCCATGTTTGGCATGGACGAAGCCCCGGCTTGCGACCAGACCGTTGTCGATGGCGAGCGCATTGCCGTTGGCGATGAGGCATTTACCGTCATCCATACGCCGGGGCACACGCCAGGCGGCATGTGCTTGTTGTCTGGCGACGACCTGTTGACCGGCGACACCCTCTTTGTTCAAGGGGTTGGCCGCACCGACTTTCCCGGCGGCTCCTTTGACCAACTGATGAATTCCATTCAGACGCGCTTGTTTTCCCTGCCGGAGCAGACCAAAGTCTGGCCAGGGCATGGCTACGGCGGCATGCAATCGACCATCGGCGCCGAAAAGCGCGACAATCCCTTTCTATAAGCCATGCGGGAAATTGTCCTCGGCACCGCCGGCCACGTTGACCACGGCAAAACCAGCCTGGTGCGCGCCTTAACCGGCATTGAAACCGACCGTTTGCAGGAAGAAAAACGGCGCGGCATCACCATCGAGCTGGGCTTTGCCTTTCTTGACCTGCCCTGCGGCCACCGCCTCGGTATCGTCGATGTCCCCGGTCACGAGAAATTCGTGAAGAACATGGTGGCCGGCGTCACCGGCATGGATTTGCTGGCCTTCGTCATTGCCGCCGACGAGGGTATCATGCCGCAAACCCGCGAGCATTTTGAAATTTGCCGCCTGCTCGGCGTCAAAAACGGCCTGGTGGTGATCACGAAAAAGGATATGGTCGAGCCGGATTGGCTGGAAATGGTGATCGAGGAGGTGCGGGTTTTTTGTCAGGGAAGTTTCCTCGAAAGCGCGCCGATTCTCACGGTGTCGTCGGTCACCGGTGAAGGTATTGAGGAGCTTCGTCAGACGCTCGATAGCATGGTGCGTGGCCAGAATTTCAGCGAGGCCTTCGGCCCTTTCCGCCTGCCAGTGGATAGAGTATTTGCCATGAAAGGCTTCGGCGCCGTGGTGACAGGCACTTCAATTTCTGGCCGCCTGACGCTGGCAGAGGATGTGCAACTGTTCCCCGGCGACAAAACCGCCAAGGTGCGCGGTATTCAGGTGCACGGCCAGAGCGTCGGGCAGGTTGAGGCCGGGCACCGCACCGCCATCAACCTGCAAGGGGCCGAGACCGGTGAATTGCGCCGCGGCATGGTGCTGGCGCCGCCCGCCTCACTCCAGTCAAGCTTCATGCTCGATTGTCGCCTGCTCTATTTGGCCGCCAATGTCAAGGCGCTGGCCCACCGAACGCGGGTGCGAGTGCATATCGGCACCGCCGAAATCCTGGGCCGCGTGTCGCTCCTTGACCGTGATCAATTGGAACCTGGCGCCGAAGCCGGCGCCCAGTTGTTGCTTGAAGAGCCGGTGGCGGTTTGGCCGGGAGACCGCTTCGTCATTCGCGGCTATTCGCCGGTCTTTACCATCGGCGGCGGCGAGGTCCTGGGCAATCTACCGCCGCGCAAACGCAAGCGCCTGGGTAAAACCGACCGCGCCTATAACCGCGAGATGATCGAAATTCTCGGCGGTGGTGTTGTCGAAGACATCCTTCTTTTTCATCTGCGCGAACACGGGGCGCTGGGCCTAACCGCCGAGCAACTGGCGCCGCGGCTGGGGCTGTTTGGCAAGCAGTTGAAAAAGGTCCTGGAGCCGCCGATTTCCACGAAAAAAATCGTTGTCGTTGACTCGCAGAGCCAGAGATATCTGCATGCCGAGGTGGCGGCGGCGCTGATGGCCGAGTTGGAACAGCGCCTGGGCGACTGGCATGCCGCCTGGCCGTTGCTGCCGGGCATGGCGAAAGAAGAGTTGCGTCAGGCATTCGGCGCCCGCGTCGATGGCCGCGTCTTTCAGTATTGCCTGCAAACTTTGGTGAACAAGGGCGTGGTGGCGCAGGAGGAGGCTATTGTCCGTCTGGCCGGGCACGAGGTTCGCCTGACCGTTGATGAGAGCCAGTTGCGCCACGACATGCGGGCCTGGTACCGTGACAAAGGCTTGTTCACGCCGACCCTGAGGGAAACTCAGGAGCAATTCACCGCCTATCCGGAGAAACGGCTGCGCGAAGTGTTGGAGCTGCTGCTGCGTGATGGCGAATTGGTGAAGATCAGCGAAAATCTGTTTTATGACAAGGATGTCCTGGCCGGGCTGACAGAGCGCGTTGTTGCCCATATTCGTGAACACGGCGAGATCGATGCCCCAGCTTTCAAAGAGCTTTCCGGCCTGACCCGGAAATTTTCCATCCCAATCCTCGAGTATTTTGACCGCGTCAAATTGACCATCCGCCTTGGCGACAAGCGGGTATTGCGCAAGGCCTGATCCCCTTTTCCCCGGAGACGCCGATGTTTTCCGCCACAGATTTTTTCGATTTGCGGGAGTTTAGCCATGCCGCGGTCTTTGCCAGCGACGCCCCGGTCTGGCAGGCGCTTGGTGCCCTGAAATCCTATATGGATGGCTATGACTATCCCGCTCTTGATCGCGGCCTGTTGCCGGACGGCAGGCCGCTGCCGGAGACGGTGATTTTTCATGACGGACGCTGGCGCCTCGCCACTGACCTAACTATTGAATATGGCGATACCAATAAGGGTGGCCTGGCTGTTTTCGATGGCGGCAGACGTCTTGATGGCGCCTCGGTGCTGATGGCCGGGGCGGTGCTTGTTGGCGAGCATTTTGCCTTTGGCCGTGGCGTTCTCGTCGAAAGCCAGGCAATGCTGAAGGCGCCAGTGATCTGCGATGATTGTAGCGAAATCCGGCAGGGCGCCTACTTGCGCGGTTACTGCCTGGCCGGAAAGCGTTGTGTGCTAGGGCATGCCACGGAAATCAAAAATAGTATTTTTCTCAACGACGTCAAGGCCGGTCATTTCGCCTACCTCGGCGATTCAATTTTAGGCAACGACTGCAACCTCGGCGCCGGCACCAAGTTTGCCAACCTGCGCTTCATCGGCGGCAATATCGTTCTCCGCCATGAGCGCCAGCTTTTTGACACCGGACGCCGCAAACTGGGCGCCATTTTAGGCGACGGCAGCCAGACCGGCTGCAACGCCGTGACCAGTCCTGGCACGATCTTCGGACGCGAGTGTATGCTCTTTCCCAATACCACCGCCGCTTCCGGTTTCCATCCTGACCGAAAAATTATTCGATGACTGCGCCGGGAATGACGAGGTGTTCTCCCTTGTTTGAACAAGGGATAGAGACTTTTAAGTGGAATCTCCGCTGCCGGTGTTGAAACTGCCAGCTCAACCACCGGCAGAATCGCGGCATACGCCCGGTCAGACGTTTTCGTTTTAATGTCGAACGCTCTGAAGCGCCTGTACCAACCCAATGTGTCGAAAATACCGGACACCCCTTCGCTCAATTGCCGCTTCTTGCCGCATATACCATGAAGAACCGGTTACCTTAGCGGACTTTGCAAAACCAACTGATCTCCCAACCATTGCTATAATTTGTTGAAATTATGTGATAACAAGAAAATTATTTACAGGCCCAATCAGCTTGATTAATTATCATCATTGGAAATATTGGCAGGAAGCTCTCGATGGCACGTTGGTCTCCTGAGCACGGATTTTCCCATAGCCCGGTAATAATGGTCCACAGTCTCCCATATCACCTCAGATAAAAATGGAGCAGACATGAACACATCAATTCTCGAAACCATCAGACCGGCGGGCATGACCCGGCGTCAGTTCATCAAAAGCATCATCGCCGCTGGTGTCGTTTCCTCGTCCGCCTTGCTCTATTCCAATCCGGTGGGGGCGGCTCCTAAAACATCTCATGGCGCCGTTGAACGGCTCATTACCCTGAACGTCAATGGGCAACAGCGCCGCGTCGATGTCTTACCCCAGGAAACTCTGGCGCAAACCCTGCGCAATAAACTCGGGCTCATGGGCCTGAAAATTGCTTGTGACCGCGGAGAATGCGGGGCATGTACGATACTCGTCGATAACGTCCCCCACTATTCCTGCTCGATTCTTACCCATAGTGTCCGTGGCAAAAATGTGCTGACCATAGAAGGCTTGGCTCGGCCCGACAATACATTGCATCCCTTGCAGCAGGGCGTTTTCGATGAGCAAGGTTTTCAATGTGGCTATTGCGCCCCGGGTTTCCTCATGTCGACGCTTGGCTATCTCAAGACCAATCCCAACCCCAACCGACAGGAACTGGCACACGGAGTGTCGGGAAATCTCTGTCGCTGCCAGGATTATGACAAGATCCTCACTGCCCTGATGCGCGGGGCCGAATACATGCGAAAGGGGTAAAATCATGCCGCAAAACGACACTCTTTTCACGCCAAGACTGACGGGGCAGAATTACACCACGCCTGACCTGCGGGCCAAGTTGACCGGCACGGCACGTTTCGCCGAAGACTTGCGGGCCGAGGGGATGCTCATCTGCAAGCTGCTCACCAGTCCCTTGCCCCATGCGCGGGTCAGCCATCTCGACACTAAAGCCGCCTTGGCCATGCCGGGCGTGCGGGCGATTCTCACCGCTGACGAGCTACCGCCTCCGGCTGATTCTGTGACCGACCGCGGCGAGGTTATCAAAGCCAGTCCATGGGCGGAACGCGCCTTGACCATGGAACCGCTCTTTCAAGGGGAACCGATTTTGGCGGTAGCGGCAGTTGATGAGGCGACCGCGACCGCCGCCATTGCCGCCATCAAGATTTCCTTTGAGCCGCTTCCCTTTGTCGTTGACCCCCTGGACAGTTTGCGTCCGGGAAGCCCAAACGCCCGCACCGACGGCAACGTTTGGATGCCTGCGGCAAATCCCGCCGAACAAGCGAAAGTTGGTGAACTGAAATGGAGCAAGGCTGATTTCGAGGCCGCTGGTGAAAAGCAACTCCCCTTGGGGAAAGGAGGCAGCGCCTGGGCCTATGGCGACCTTGATGGCGAAATGTCGCGGGCGGCCCTCGTTTTGGACGAAACGTTCGTGACGCCCAATGTCAGCCACCAGGCGCTGGAGACCCGTTCGGCCTTGGCCTGGTGGGAAAACGGCAAGCTCCATATCGCCGTCGGTACGCAAAGCACCATCCAGACTGTGCCGGCCATTGCCAAGTGGCTCAACATGGCTCCTGACGATATTGTCCTCATCAGCGAGTACACCGGCGGAGGTTTTGGCGGCAAGGGCATTGCTTCCGTGGCGGCGATCATTCCGGCGTTATTGGCGAAAAAGACGAAGGCGCCGGTCATGCTCCGTGTCTCCCGGGACAATGAGCAAGCCATCGGGCGGGCACGGCCAAGTTTGATCGGCCGTATGCGCGCTGGTTTTTCCAAAGAGGGTCGTCTGCTTGCCCTCGATATGTTCGTCGTTATGGATAACGGCCCGTATGATGAACAACACGATGCGACCACGTCGGGACGCATGGCATCACTCCTCTACCAACCTCGCGCCATGCGCTGGCGCGGCCTGGCGGTGCTCACCAACACCCCGACACGCGGTTTCCAAACCGCCCCGGGCGGGCTGCAAGCCTGCGCCCTCCTGGGCCCTCTGTTAGCGAAAGCCGCCCGCAAGCTGAACCTTGATCCTTTGGCGGTGTGCCGCATCAATGCGCCAGAAGGCCAGGCGCCGCTTGGTCCTCCGCAAACGGATGGTAGCCTGAACAAGGCGACCAGCGCCTTTGTCAAAGAGGCGCTTGACCAAGGGGCGCAGGCATTCGGCTGGCAGAAGCGCCAGTTGCGGCCTGCTCTTAAACGTCCTCTGCGCCGCGGACTTGGCGTGGCGACCGGATGCTTTGTCGCTGGGACCATTGGTTTCGATGGCTTGTTCGTCATCACGCCCGATGGCAAATTGCGCATCCATTCTGGGGTCGGCAATCTCGGCACGCAATCCTTCAGCGATGTGCAGCGGGTGGTGGCTGACGCCATGGGCATGCCTTGGGAATCCTGCGAAATCCTCTGGGGCAATACAGGCAAACACCTTGCCTGGAGTTGCGTGTCCGGCGGCAGCCAAACAATTCACGCCATGTCAAGAGCAGGCTTTGCCGCGAGCCTGGATGCCCGCACAAAGATAATGGAAATCGCGGCGAAATCCCTGGGAGGCGCACCGGAGGATTTTGCCATCGGCAACCAGCGCGTTTTCCGGAAAACGAACAATGGCGAAGGGTTGAGTTTTGCCGAGGTTGCCCGCAAAGCCATTGCGCTCGGTGGAGCATATGATGGCCATGAGTGCCCGAATGATGTCAACAAGATGACCAAGAAATCCGTCGCCGCCCTGGCCGGTCAGGGGCTGGTGGCCGTGGCCCGCGATACCTTCCGGCACGACGGCCAAACCTTCTCTTTTGTCGCCGCCTTTGCCGAAGTTGAAGTCGACACCGAGACCGGTATGTACCGGATCGTCGACTTTCACACGCAGGCCGATGCGGGCGTGGTCGTCCATCCACGCGCCTTTGCCGGACAGATGGGCGGGCGTTCCATGTTCGGTATTGGTCACGCCACCAGGCAGAAATGGTTCTATGATCATGAGCACGGCCTGCCGCTGTCCAGGCGTTTTTACCAAACCCGTCCGCCAAGTATTCTCTGTTTCCCGGAAAAATTCACTTGGGGTTCGGTTGGTCTGCCTGATCCACAAACGCCGATTGGCGCCCGAGGCATCGGCGAACCACCGGCCACAGCCGCCTGCGCGGCCGTCCTGTGTGCCCTGAGCGATGCCTTGGGCGACGACAAGTTCATCCGGGCCCCGGTCCTGGCCGACACGGTCCTGGCCGCCATTGAACCCGGAACCTGGCGCCCGGCAACAGGCCTTGCCGCCAACGTTTAATCGTTAAGCCGCCGATGTCCCGGCGGCGGGAGAAGACCCATGGCAATCATACATGACGGCATGTCCCCTTTTGAACTCTTCAGGCCGGCAAGCGTTGATGATGCGTTGAATCTGGCCAAACGTCTTGGCAGCGATGCTTGGCTCTTGGCTGGCGGACTCGACAGTTTGGAACGGTTCAAGGACGGCGTTATCCACCCCAAGACGGTGATTGATCTTGGCGCCATCAATGAACTTCGCGGCATCCGCCGCGACGGCGGAGATTTGGTCATTGGGCCGATGACGACTCTCTCCGAGGTGCAGCATAATCCGGATATCCGCGCCCATTTCGCGCTACTGGCCGAGGCGGCCGCGGAAGTGGCTTCTCCGCAAATCCGCAACCAGGGAACACTGGGTGGCAACATCTGTCAGGATACCCGCTGCTGGTATTACCGGAGCGGCTGGGATTGCTATCGAGCCGGAGGCAGCACCTGTTATGCCGGTGAAAAGAAAGAAGGGCAAAACCGCGAACATGCCATCTTCGGCATTGAAGGCTGCGCCGCCGTTTCGCCTTCTGATACCGCTCCGGCCCTGGTTGCTCTCGAAGCCCGGCTGGTCATTCAAGACGCAAAAGGAAAACGGGAAGTGGCGGCCGACGATTTTTTCATTGGCCCGGCAACGAATATCACCCGTTTGAACGTGCTACGGCCAGGCGAGTTGCTCACCGAAATCCGCTTGCCGGCAACGTGGGCCAACGCGACGTTTTATTTTGAAAAAGTCCGCGACCGACCGGTGTGGGATTTCCCGTTGGTCAATATCGCCGCGGCCATGCAACTAAGCGGCGACCGCATTAGCAAGGCGCGGTTTGTTCTCGGAGCGGTGGCGGCCCGCCCTTGGCGGCTGCCCAAAGTGGAAGCGGCGGTGGCCGGCGCCTTGAGAAGCGCGATTGCGGAAACGGCCGCCCGCCTGGCCGCTGATGGCGCGGCGCCGCTTGCCCACAACGGCTATAAGGTGATACTGGCCGGTAATCTCGTTAAACGCGCCATCCTGGGGACAAAGGAAGCATAAACCGTACGGAGAGAAACAACTCGTGATTGAACTGGAGCATATCAAAACACACTGTGACGCCATCGAGGAATGGTATGAATTCATGCTGGCCTTTGCCGCCCAGGGTATTGCCGATGACCGGGAAAGTCCGCACGGGAGTCAACTCCGCCAACTGCTGGCCGGGGCCATTGATGCCGCCAGCAAGCTGCCCGCATCGTATTCGGCCATGGCGGCAAGCGTACCGCCAGCCAGCAGGCAAAAATACATGAATTTTCTCGATGTGCTGAAGAGGGACACGGCCAATGCCTTGGCGGCCATGGAACTTGTCCTTGTCCAGGCGAAAATTTCATCGCAACTGGTAGATAATCTCAATGCCTCGCTGCATGTCCGCACCCTGCTGACCGATGTTTTTCTGCTGGATGAGATTGCGCAGGTGTGGGGCGGTATCCACTGTGTTCCATCATTTCCATAAAGACGAGAGACATTTATGCGCTTTGAGATTCCAGAGAAAAAGAAGCTGGTCTACCAAATGACCATCCCCGTGCGCTGGGGCGACATGGACACAATGGGCCATGTCAACAACGCGCTCTACTTTCGCTACATGGAGAGTGCCCGTATCAACTGGTTGCACAGCATCAACTGCTTGCCCGACCCACAAGGCGAGGGCGTAATCCTGGCTAGCACATTCTGCAACTTTCGCCGCCCGTTTGTCTACCCAGCCGACATCTTGATCAAGACCTATGTCACCGAACCGGGCCACAGCTCATTCGAAACCTGGACAACGATGGAAAAAGTGGGCGAGCCCGGCGTACTGTACGCCACCGGCGGCGCCACCCTCGTGTGGCTGAACTTCCGGGAGGGAAAGTCGATGCCACTGCCCGAGTGGCTGCGCCAGGTTTTGACAACACGATGATATTGAGACCAAATTGCCAGCAAGCTCGATAACGCTGTGGATACCGTCTGTTTGGTCAAGGGTTTATTGTGAAGTCTGTCGGCAGGGATTTTTCAAGACGCCGAAGCGGAGATAAACGAGTTTGCGCCTGGCAGGCCGCGTAGTGTCGGTTGAGCTTGGCGAAACCCGCGATTGTCAAACCCGCAATTAATGGTGGCTTGATTGCAGCAAGCCTATCAATCAATTATCTCGTGCTTGTCATGCAAAACCTCCTCCAGCACATCTGCGCCAGCCTAGCCGACGGCCAAGACCTGGTGCTGGCGACTGTCTCCAGCCGGTCCGGCTCGACGCCGCGCCTGGCCGGAGCCAAGATGATCATTTTTCGCGACGGTCGTATCAGCGGCAGCATCGGTGGCGGTCTGGTCGAAGCCAAAGCCATGGAGGAGGCCAACATCTGTTTCGCCAGCGGGCAATTCCGGCACCGCGCCTTCGATATTGATAATGGCGCCGCCGCCACCGCCGACATGATCTGTGGCGGTCGGCTGGAGTTTATCCTGGAATACATTGGCGCTGACGAGGCCAATCGACGGATTTTTCACGATCTGTTGACGGCCGTCCAGTCTGGCCGCCGCGTCGTCCTGGTGAGCAGGCTCATCGACGGCAACGGCCCATCCTGCCGTTTTGTCGTCGATCACCAGGGAGCGGCGAACCGCAACGATATTGCCGAATCCTTGCTGGCAGCGATCAAACAGGTCAAGCCCTCGACCGCCACATCGGCCCGGATCGAGCATCAAGGGCAGTCCTATCTGCTCTCCTTTTTCGCGGCGCCGGGAACGGTCTATCTGGTCGGTGCCGGTCACGTCGCCGTCTGCACCGCTGAAGTCGCCGCCCGCGTCGGTTTTCGCGTAGTGGTCATGGATGACCGCCCTGAATTCGCCAACCGCGAACGCTTCCCCGAAGCCGACGCCATCAGGGCGCTGCCCTCCTTTGCCGCTTGTTTCCAGGGTTTCGAGGTCAATAACGACTCTTATCTGGTGATCGTTACCCGTGGCCACCTGCATGACATGGAGGTGCTTTATCAGGCCCTGCAGACCAAAGCCGGTTACATCGGCATGATCGGCAGCCGCACAAAGCGCGATGCCATTTATGCCAAGTTGATGGATCGTGGCGTTAGTCGACAGCGGTTGGAGCGGGTGCGCTGCCCGATCGGCATGGCGATTGCAGCCGACACTCCGGAAGAGATCGCGGTGTCAATCGTCGGCGAACTGATTCAGCGACGGGCCACCGGTCGCAGGGCATGAGAGTTGGTATCAGCGCGATCATTGTCGCCGCCGGCTTCTCTTCGCGGATGGGCGAGCTGAAAGGGCTGCTCTCCTTGGGTGGCCGTACGATGCTCGAGCACTGTGTGACTCTGTTCCACGACTGCGGCATCGAGGATGTGGTGGTGGTCACGGGCCACCGGGCAGGTGAAGTTGGCGCTGTCGCCGAGGCTGCCGGGGCGCGGGCCGTCTTCAACCCCGGCCATGCCAACGGCAGCATGTACGGTTCGATCCGGAGCGGCGTCGGCGAGCTGACCGCGCACTGTCCCGGCTTTTTCCTGTTGCCGGTGGATATGCCGCTGCTGCGACGCGGCACCGTCCATCTGCTTGCCCAATCGTTTACCAAAAAGCGGGCCATGCTTTCTTATCCGGTGTTCGCCGGTCGGCGTGGACATCCACCACTCATTCATGGCGATTGTATTGCCGCCATCCTCGCCGAACGGGCGCCCGAGGGCGGTCTCCGCGCCCTGCTGGCCAGGATCGAGGCCGAACAGCCGGAACAGGTACGGGAAGTACAGGTGGCCGATGCCAATATCCACCTTGATCTCGATACTCCCGAAGATTTTCTCATCGGCCGCCAGCGCTTCGACCGTTACGGCTGGCCGACCATGGCCGAATGCCAGGCGATCCTCACCCACATCCATCCGATGCCAGACAAGGGCTTGGCCCACGGCCGGGCCGTGGCCAAGGTGGCCGTGGCCATGGGCGAGGCGATCAACCGGCATGGCGGCCCCAAAATAAATCTGGAGTTATGTCGGGTTTGCGGCTGGCTGCACGACCTCGCCAAAGGCCATTACCACCATGAGGCCGAAGGAGGGCGCTGGCTGGCCGCGCTGGGGTTCGATCGGGCAGCGGCCATTGTTGCCGCCCATAAGAATCTGGACTGGACCCTAGAAATGGGGATTGGCGAACGGGAGTTGGTTTATTTGGCGGATAAACTGGTGCGCGGCAACCGGCTGGTTGGCATTGAGGAGCGATTTGCGGAAAAGCTGGCCCTCTATCGTGAGAATCGCGAAGCGGTTCGCGCCATCCGTTGCCGTTACCAACTGGCCATGCAGTTGGCCACAGCGACCGAGAAGGTGATGGGCCAAACCCTGACAACGGTATTAAGCGAGATCGCTGGGGTCTCAGGCAACGAGAATGCCCCTTGGTGGTGAGAGTTTTGCCCGCCTTCTTCGCCATGACATTTGAGCAAAGATGGTCTCGACAAAGCGCACCAAAGATTAAAAGTCTCTAGTCTATCAAGATAATCCCTAATAGACTAGAATTATTTGAATTCTACCTCAAAGAATGTGAATGGCGTTATGATCGGGAACCGCTCGAACTTTTCTCCAGCCTCAACCGATTGATGGCTCGCTGCATTTTTTATTGCTTGATTTGGATAGCGGCATCAAACGATATCCCTGTTAAATTGCCCTCTTTCAAGTCTCTTGATAGTCTGTAGCCAGCAAAAACAGAATATTCTCCCACTTTTTTTACATATACAAATTTTTCAGCCCACGAATTTCCTCTTGGTACACTGTCAAGCCTAAACTCGCCCAATTCCCTCTCCACCGTTTGGCGGCTGATATTACCCCTTTGAATATCAAAAGAAAAAAATGGCCCCTTTGTATGTTCACTATTGGCTACACGCAGGTCGAATTTCTCAAGAATGACGCCATCATTCAAAACAATTGGCTCACAAGCGCCAGCATAGTCCACTCTATCTGAATAAGAACCGGATTGGCGCATGGGTATGCCTATTTCATTGAGCCTTTTGGCGGAAATCGGCATTCCTTTTATCAGTGTGCGTACCAAGGGGAAAAAACTCATATTCAGTGGATATAACCTGGCGGTGTTCTCCGAAGTTTGAGGTGGTATTTGCGGATTGGCATTCTTTTCCAGCGACACTGCCGAGGCAATGCCATTGGATGGGAGCGGCGCTCCGATAATACTGCCCATAGTTAAGACTAGGGTTAGGAGAGGAATGTTCAGTTGCGCCATAAACATTGCCAATTTTCTACATTGCGTCTTGTTTGATGGTAGCGCCTGACTGCCAATCCTGATAGGCACGGCGATTATTGCTTAATTTTGATGATAGCCTCAAAGGACATTCCTGTTAGACTGCCCACCGATATCTTTATTAAGTTACCATCTTTGAAAGTTGGTACCTGACTGTAGCCAGCAAAAACAGAGTATTCTCCCACTTTTTTTACATATACAAATTCCTCAGCCCATGATTTTCCTCTTGGTCCACTGTCAAGCTTAAACTCGCCCAATTCCCTCTCCACCGTTTGGCGGTCGATATTCCCTCTTTGAATATCAAAAGAAAAAAATGGCCCCTTTGTATGTTCACTATTAGCCACACGCAGATCAAATTTCTCGAGCATGACGCCATCATTCAAAACAATTGGGTCACAAGCGCCAGCATAGTCCACTCTGCCCGCACCAGAAACGGACTGGCGCATGGGTATGCCTATCTCGTTCAGTCTCTTGGCGGAAATCGGCATTTCTTTTATCAGCGTGTGTACCAACGAAAAAAAACTCATATTCAGCGGACATAACCTGGCGGAGTTCTCCGAAGTTTGAAATGGTGTTTGCGACGCGGCATCCTTTTCCA
>JAIRRG010000182.1 GCA_031256095.1 Desulfobulbaceae bacterium | reverse complement strand
CTCCATGCGTAGTAATAATAATACACCAGTTGCCATTTTGGAAAATCAGATGGGAGCATTCGCCATTGACAACCTGACTTGATTATATACAGAATTGCACAGAATATATCATACAGATCAACTTTCCTTGGTTTTATTCCCTTACGTTCCGCTTCCAGGATAGGACGAATCTGTTCGAACTATTCTCGTGTAATATCACTTGGATACTCGTGACGATCCATTGGTCTCTCTCAAAAATTGTATTGTGTTATATGAACTACCTTAAGTGAGAGACCATTATACATCAAAACATGTGAAAACCCAACAAAAAACAACTAAAATATTTTCTAATCTTACCTTTCTTGGTTTGTTATTGCCAATTTACACACACTTTCATAGCTTGCTAACAACAAGGCACGTATCGTATGCGGTGCGCGAGCGAGCCGGGAAAACAGCATTTATGCCGCCGTGCGGCCTTGCCAACCGGCGCTCTGTGGGGTACGGCTGTCTCGGTCTGACAAGAAGATGCGGTTTCACTACCAGCGGTTGCACCGCCTCTACTTCCATAACAAGCCCTCGCAAAGGTAAAATAGGGCACTGCAAATGTAAAGACGGAAAAAGGCGGGCGCTGACAACATTTTGTGGGTGGACGGTCAGGTGCCGTATTTTTCGCTGGCGAATGTGAAATTTTTTCGTATTATCGGCGCCACTCATTCACCTTTTACTTTCGCCATGCTGATCTATACCCTGAAACGCCTCGCCCTGATGATCCCCACCCTGCTGGGAGTGATGGTTGTCACCTTCGCCGTCACCCAGTTTGTCCCTGGCGGTCCGGTCGAGCAACTGATCGCCCAAATGGAAGGCAAAGGCGCCTCCGGCGAGGTGGCGGCCGGCGGCTCGCTGTATCGCGGCAATTCCGGTCTCGACCCGGAGCGGTTGGCCGGGCTGCGCGCCCTCTATGGTTTTGACAAACCACCGCTCGGGCGCTTTGTCACCATGATGAAGAATTACTTGCGCTTCGATTTCGGCGAATCCTACTACCATCATACCGGTGTCGCCTCGCTGGTCATCTCGCGGATGCCGGTTTCCATGTCATTGGGATTGTGGACATTTATCATCGTTTACGGCCTGTGTGTACCCTTGGGTATTGCCAAGGCGGTGCGTCACGGTTCGCGCTTTGATCTTTTCACCTCAAGCATCCTTTTGCTTGGCTATGCCATCCCCGGCTTCGTTTTGGGACTTGCTATGGTGGTGCTGTTTGGCGGCGGCAGCTTCTGGGCGGTCTTTCCGATCCGCGGCCTGGTATCCGACAATTGGCGTGAGCTGGGCTGGGCGGCCAGAATTGCCGATTATCTCTGGCATTGCGTCTTGCCGGTGACCGCCAGTGCCGTCGGCAGCCTGGCGGTGATGACCATGCTGACCAAGAATTCATTTCTTGAAGAAATCCACAAAAAATATGTCCTCACCGCCCGCGCCAAAGGTTTGACCAGCGGTCAGGTCTTGTACCGCCATGTCTTTCGCAACGCCATCATCCCAATTATCACCGGCTTTCCCGGCTATTTCCTGGCCTCATTTTTTACGGGAAGCCTGTTGATTGAGACGATCTTCTCTCTTGACGGCATGGGCTTGCTCGCCTACCAGTCGGTGATGAACCGCGATTATCCGGTGGTGTTGGGCACCCTGTATTTTTTCACGATCTTGGGGCTTGTTGGCCGCCTGCTCACCGATTTGAGCTATGTCTGGGCCGATCCCCGCATCAGTTTTCGGCGTCTCGATGAATAGTCAGGCTTATAGCGGGAAAACGCCCGCCGCCCGCCGCTGGCGACGATTTTGCCGCGACCGGCGCGGCCTGGTTAGTCTGATCGTTTTCGTGATTCTTTTTGCCATGAGTCTGTGCGCGGAAATCCTCAGCAACGACAAACCCTTTGTCGTTCATTACGACGGGCGCTTCTTTTTCCCAATTTTTCGCACCTATCCGGAGACAGATTTTGGTGGTGATTTTGCCACCGAAACCGATTACCGCGACCCATTTTTCCTTGGCCAGATGCAAAAACCGGAGAACTACGCCGTCTATCCGCTCAATCCCCATGGCTATCAGACGATTGACCGGACGCTGTCCGGGCCGTTCCCCTCGCCGCCCAGTCGAAATAATTGGCTGGGTACCGATGACCGGGGCCGCGATGTGCTGGCGCGTCTTCTCTATGGTTTTAGGCTGTCGGTGCTGTTTGGCCTGGCCCTGACCGTGGTTGGTACCCTGTTCGGCATGTTCATGGGCGCGGTTCAGGGCTATTTTGGCGGCAAGCTCGACCTGTTGCTACAGCGCGGCTCGGAAATTTGGGGATCAATGCCGGAATTGTATCTGTTGATTATCTTTTCCTCGATTTTTCAGCCTGGCGCTTTGCTGCTTCTTGTGCTCTTGTCGCTCTTCAGTTGGATGGGCCTGGCCGATTATGTCCGCGCCGAGTTTTTGCGCGGCAGAAACCTGGAGTATGTCACCGCTGCCAAGGCTTTGGGGGTCGGCAATTGGACGATCATGTACCGTCATCTGCTGCCCAATGGCCTGACACCGGTCATCACCTTTTTGCCTTTTCGCGTTTCCTCATCGATTCTCGCCCTAACCAGCCTTGACTTTCTTGGCCTTGGCGTGCCGCCAACCGCGCCGAGCCTTGGCGAACTGCTGGCCCAGGGCAAGGCCAACCTCGGCGCCTGGTGGCTGTCACTGTCTTCTTTTTTGGTCGTCACCGTCACCCTGATTTTACTGATTTTCATCGGCGAGGCCCTGCGCGCCGCTTTCGATCCGCGTTTGGATTGAAGTTTTTTTGACATCCACGCCTTTCTTGACACTTTCCCGGTCGAGAGGTAGGCTATTTCTTTTATAATTTGCGGTCAGGATGCAGGCGGGGATGGGAAAACAGGTTAGTCGATATGCTGCTTGAAAAGGTTGGAATTCTTGGCAATACCGGCATCTATGCGCTGCGCGACCTCGGCGGTATGGGTGTCTATTTGTTCCATATTCTCTGCGGTTGCCTGAAACGCCCTTTTCGTTTTCATGAAACACTGCGCCAGACCTCATTCATCGGCTTTGGCTCGTTGTTCGTCATCTGCTGCACCGCTTTGACCACCGGCATGGTGCTGGGCTTGCAGGGTTACTATTCGCTGCACAAGTTTGGCGCCCAAGGAATGCTCGGTTCGGCGGTGGCCTTGTCCTTGATTCTTGAACTTGGCCCGGTGCTCACCGCCTTGATGGTTACGGGCCGGGCTGGTTCGTCAATGTGCGCCGAGCTCGGCATCATGCGCAACACCGAGCAGATCGATGCCCTTGAGTGCATGGCCGTCGATCCTTTCCGCTATCTGATCAGCCCCAAATTCATTGCCACCCTCATGTCCGTGCCGCTCTTGACCGCGATTTTTGATGTCGTCGGCATCGCTGGCGGCTATCTGGCCGGGGTTACCTTGATGGGTGTTGATTCCGGCAGCTATATTGAGGGAATGCGCGATAGCGTCACCAATCACGATATAAATGTCGGCATTATCAAATCTTTTGTCTTTGCGGTGCTTGTAGTATGGATCTGCACCGGGCGAGGCTATTTTGTCCAACAGATTCGCGGCGCCGGTTTCGGCGCTGAAAGCGTCAGCCGCGTCACCACCCAGGCCGTGGTGCTGTCTTCGATCTCGGTATTGGTGTTCGATTATCTTCTGACGGCGGTGCTGCTGTGAACGGGACGGTGATCGAATTTCGCGATGTCTCGAAAATTTTTCCGAAAAAGGATGGCGGTGAGCAGCGGGTGCTTGACCGCGTCAATTTTGCCATACCTGAAGGAAAAACCACGGTGATTGCCGGACGTTCCGGCCAGGGCAAGAGTGTTACCTTGAAACTTGTCCTCGGCTTGATGCGCGCCGACGGCGGCCAGGTGCTGGTTGACGGTCAGGATGTCAGTCTTTTGGGTAAAAAAGGTTTGAACGCCATGCGTACCCGCTTTGGCGTCCTGTTTCAAGGTTCCGCCCTCTTTGACTCGCTGACCGTCTACGAAAATGTCGCTTTGCCGCTACGCGAGCGGACGCGCAAAAAAGAAGATGAAATCCGCGCCATCGTCGAAAAAACGCTGGCCGGTTTGGAACTTTCCGGCCATGAGAGCAAATTCCCGGCGCAATTGAGTGGCGGTATGCGCCGCCGCGTCGGCTTGGCCCGCGCCCTGCAACTCGACCCGGAAATCCTTCTTTTTGACGAACCGACCACTGGCCTTGACCCGGTGATGACTCAGGAAATTTACCAGCTTTTTGCCCACACCCAGGCTGAGGCTGGTTTCACCGCCATTATTGTCAGTCACGACATCCCCAGGGTCTTCAGCCTGGCCGATCAGATCATCGTCATCGACCATGGCGCCATGGACGTTTTCGCCTCGTCTGACGAAATTCAGCGCTCGGAAAAGGCGCATATTCAGGAATTTGTCCGCACAACGATGGGCAGCCTCTATCAAAGCCATTTGGTGGAACAATGAAACAGACGAGTACCGAAATCTTGGTTGGCCTGTTCATCCTGGCCGGTTTCCTGGCTTTTTGTTATCTGGCTTTTAACCTGGGGGAGGTCAGTTTGTTTGGCAACTCGAGGATGATGACAATCAAGGCCGAGTTCGATAACATTTCCGGCGTCAAAAAAGGCTCATCGGTACAAATTGCCGGTGTCCCGGTCGGCGCGGTGACGCGGGTAGCGCTGGTTGGTCCTCATCACCTGGCCGAAGTGGCGATGGAGCTTGACAAGACCTTGAAAATTCCCGCCGATTCCGTAGCTTCGGTCAAATCGCAGGGCATCATTGGCGACAAATACATCAAAATAACCCTGGGCGGCGACAGCAAGCTGCTGACGGAAGGCGGCGAACTGACCGAGACCGAATCGGCGGTTGATATTGAGTCTTTGATCAGTAAATTCGCCTTTGGCGGCGTCCAGAAGGAGAAATAAGAGTATGCGAACCCGTGTTTTCTTGCTGTTTTGTTTGCTGCTGTCGCCGGCTATCGCCAGGGCTGCCGACATTGAATTTAATGTTGGCTCCATGCAGGATAACATCAGCGGCGGCGCGGTTGTCCCGCACGACGTTTTGGGCGGTGGCAATACCGTCTCCGGCGATCCGCTCGACGATGATTTTTCAGGTAATATCAACACCATCGCCGACCCGCTTGAGGGTTGGAACCGGCTGATGTTCAGATTTAACGACGAAATGTATATCTGGGTACTACAGCCGACGACCAATTTTTACAAGGCGGCTCTGCCCGCCGATATCCGTGGCTGCGTCGACAATTTCTTCGTCAATATCAGCGCGCCGCTGCGGATGGCCAATTCGTTTTTGCAGGGGCGTTTCCGCGACGCCGGGGCGGAATTGTCGCGTTTCGTCATCAATTCGACTCTTGGCGTTGCTGGCCTTGCCGATGTCGCCGCCATTGAATTCGGCATCAACCGCCGCCGCGCCGATTTCGGCCAGACCTTGGGGCGCTATGGCGTCGGCGGTGGCATGTTCATCTGCTGGCCGTTACTGGGGCCGTCAACACTGCGCGACAGCGTCGGCACCGTCGTCGATACCCTGGCCACTCCAACCACTTATATTAATAAAAACGTCACCGAAACTATCACCATCAATGCTGTCCAGATGGTCAATAAGATGTCGGTATCACCTGATATCTATGACCAACTGAAAAAGACTTCCCTCGACCCCTATGTCGCCATGCGCCAGGGCTATATCGATTTCCGCCGGGCGACGATTGATGCCGCCAAAAGAACGCCAACGGAGAAAAAACCATGAAAAACTTTGTCATTTTCCTATTATTTTTGCTCTTTCTCGCCGCTCCGGCGGTGGCCGCCGTCGGCCCCACCGACACCTTGAAGCCGACGCTTGACCGTCTCACCGCCGTGCTCAGCGACGCCAGCCTGAAGGGCGGCGCTCATAAAGCCGAACGCCGGGCCAAAATCATGGCTACCATCAAGGAAGTCTTCAATTTCCAGGAGATGAGCCGCCGCATTCTCGGCCCAGCCTGGAACGAAATTGGCGCCGTCGAGCAGAGCAATTTCACCAGCCAGATGACCAAACTTCTCGAAAACGTCTATATCGGGCGGCTGGAGGAGTATTCCGGCCAAAAGATTCAGTTTGTCGGCGAGCGGATCAAGGGCGACCGGGCCCAAGTCTCGACCGAGCTTGACTATCAGGGTAAACCGATTCCCTTGAGCTACATCATGGATAACTCCGCTGGCCGCTGGATGGTCTATGACATCAACATCGAAGGCGTCAGTCTAGTGCGCAACTATATGGAGCAGTTTAGCTCGATTCTGCGTACCGACAAATACCCCGGCCTCATCAAGATGATTGAGGCAAAAAACCGCGAATACGCCGCCGGTGGCGGCGGTCAATGAGTGGCGTGCGGCTGGCGCGATGACGGCTTTTCCCGCCTTTTCTGAAACTGACTGGCAAGCATTAACCGCCTGTTTGCAACCTGTGAAGTGTCAGGTTGGCGCCCTCATGTTTAGCGAAGGTGACGCCAGTGATGGCCTGTATTTTTTGCTCAGCGGCAAATTCGCCGTCGAGAAAAAGGGTGAGCTGCCCGGTAAAATGCAGACGGTGGCGCTTTTGTCCGGCGGCTCGGTGGCCGGCGAGGGAGCCATGGCTGGCATCACCCGCCGTCGCGCTTCCCTTGTCTGTCTCGAAGCCGGGTCGGTTCTTTTCCTATCGCTTGCGGCCTATGCCCGCCTGTGTCAGGATAATCCGCGCCTTTGCCTGACCCTTTCCCGCTATCTGTTACGGATTTCCGCCCTGCGGCTCGGTTGTTGCTCCGACCGGTTGGCCGTATTGCTTTGAACCGCCATTTTTCTCTTTTCCACCGTTGTCCTGAGCCGCCATGCTGGTTTCTTTCTTGCCGATGCCGCCCGTCGGCGTCGCCGTCCCGGCGTAAATCCCGGCGTAAAGCACCACCACCGACAGCGGGGCCACGGAAATCGTTTCCGGGCTTATCAGGGGTGGTGGCGTTTCCCGGAAGTCATTTGGCGCCGTGGCGGCGGCATCAATCAAAAGGTGCCACACCCCTTGCTTTGGCGGTTCCGGCACGGCAAAGACTGAGTAATTTTCACGGTCGCCATTAATGGCCAGAAAAAATGATCCCTCGTTCGCTTGGCCGGTAAGCAGGCCCGATGCCGTTTCCCCTCGCAGGGTCAGGCCCAAAACGTGGCAATCCTCAATCCAATTAGTTTCGCCGGGGCGCAGCGATTGCCACTCAATTTCCGCTGTCTTGCCCTCCGCCGGGAAAAAATCCGATCGTGAAAAGATGGCCCATTTGCGCCGCAGCGCCAGACATAGCTTGAAAAAACGCCGCAAATCCCCATGACGGGCAAGCAGGCTCCAATCGACCCAGCCGGTGAAATTGTCCTGACACCAGGCGTTGTTATTGCCCCGCTGACTGCGGGCGAATTCGTCGCCAGCGGTCAGCATTGGCACGCCCTGCGACAGCAGCAGCAGACAGATCATGCTTTTCATGCGCCTCAGCCGCAACACCAGCACCGCCGCCGGGCAGGGGTCGCCCTCCAGACCGCTGTTCCAACTGAGGTTGTTGTTGTCGCCGTCGCGGTTGTCCTCGCCGTTTTCGCTGTTGTCTTTCTGGTTATAGCTGACCAAATCGTAGAGGGTGAAACCGTCGTGACTGGTGAGAAAATTAATCGAATTCAGCGGCCCCCGTTGGCTGGATTGATACAGATCCGAGCTGCCGGCCAGCCGGGTGGCCAGGCTGGCCGCCGAGCCTTCTCCCATGAAAAAGCGGCGGACATCGTCGCGGTAGTGACCATTCCATTCGGCCCAGCGCCGGTTGGAGGAAAAATTGCCCACCTGATACAGACCGCTGGCATCCCAGGCTTCGGCGATGAGGGTGCTGCCGCGGATGACTGGGTCTTCGGCGATGCGTTCGACCAAAGGAGGATTCGGCACCACCCGTCCTTGGGCGTCGCGTCCGAAGATCGAGGCGAGATCGAAGCGAAAGCCATCAACGTGCATCATTACTACCCAGTAGCGCAGCGCCTCGCGCACCAGATCGCGCATGACCACATGGTTGCAGTTCAGGGTATTGCCGCAGCCGGAATAGTTGAGATAGTCACCGGTTTCTTGATTGAGCAGGTAGTAAACCTGGTTGTCGAGGCCGCGAAAGCTGCTGGTTGTGCCATCATAACCACCTTCGCCGGAGTGGTTGAACACCATGTCGAGGAAGACCTCGATGCCGGCCAGGTGCAGTTGCCGCACCATCTCCTTAAATTCATTCAGATGGTTGTCTGGGTCGGCGGCGTAACCCGATTTCAGCGCAAAAAAGGACAGCGGGTTGTAACCCCAGAAATTTTTCAGCGCCGCCCCGGTTTCTGGATGGCGAAAAGGGCAGTCATTTTCGTCGAATTCCGTGACCGGCATCAATTCGACCGTGGTAATGCCCAAGTCTTTCAGATACGGGATCTTTTCGATAATGCCCCGGTAGGTGCCCGGCGCGCTGACCCCGGAAGTGGCGCTGGCAGTGAATCCGCGCGGATGCAACTCGTAAATCACCCGCTTTTCGCCGGCCAGGCGCAATGGCCGGTCGCCCTGCCAGTCGAAATTGTGCTTGGCGATGCGGCAGCAGCAGGTGGCACCGTAAGCCGCTTTTTCTCCCCAACGGCGCGGCAGCAGTTTTTGACAGTATGGGTCAAGGAGAATTGTCTCTGGGTTGTAAGCCGCGCCCCTCGTCCAGTCGGAATTGCTGTCCATTCGGTAGCCGTAACTCATACCTTCGGTTTCCACCCCCACGACCAGGATATGCCAGATGTCGCCGCTGCGGTTTGCCGATGGATCCAGGGGAATTTCATATCGCTTGACGGCTTGGCCGTCGGCAATATCCAAAACCAACCACACCGCTTTAGCGTGGCGTGAGAACACGGAAAAATTGATGCCCTGGGGCCTGATATAGGTACCCAGCGGTAAAGGCGTGCCGGCCAGCAGCGAAAAATGAGCGGTGGACATGGGGCATCTCTCTTGATAGTGTGAAAAAACTGGCGCGAGGCGATGGCGTGCGGATTATACAATACACCAGTGAAGGGGGAAAATATGGACCAATTTCATTCGATTCAAGTTGGCGGTAAACACATCACCGCCATTGACTGGGAAATGACTCCGGATCTGACCTTTGGCACCTTCGAGTCCTGGGGCGGTCGCGAACGGGTGCGCAATAACAACGAGCGTCTGTATTACTTCTTTGTCGATGGCTGGGACGAGACGCCAAAGCTGTGCCTGATGGAGCGCGGCGTCAAACACGCCAAAGTTGTGGCCGAAATCGCCGCCCCCACCGCCATGCTGGCCCGCTGCGTCGCCGCCAGCGGCAAGGTGGCCCGTTTCGAGCAGAGCTTCGCCATCAATGGCGAAATCCACGACTGGCTGGTGGCCAACGTCCTTAACAAGGGTGAGAGTTCTTTAGTCCATCCGATTGATGAGCGCATTGAAAAGGAGGATATGGGGGCGCCCTTGCCCGACCGCGGCGCGTTCGTGGTAGCGGATACGGTGCGCCTGCCGTCGGTCCTGGCTTTTATCCAGGAGAAAGAACTGCCAGGGTTGATTCGCGCCCACGGTTTTTTTGAAGCCGAACACAACCCGAAAGGGGCCTTTGCCAAGCAACTGGTGGCGGGTGATGACGAAAATACGGTGATCGATTTGCGCACCGGCGTGATGTGGCAGCGCGCAGGTCTCGACATTGCCTCGCACCGTGTCATCAGCCGCCGCATTGAGGAGCTGAACGCCGCCGCTTGGGCCGGTTACCGCGATTGGCGCCTGCCCACCATGGAAGAGGCGCTGTCACTCCTTGAACCAGCGGCAAACGGCAAAGGCCTGCACCTGCATCCCTCTTTTTCCAAAGAGCAGCCCTTTATTTTTGTCGCCGCCCAGCGTAAACCCGGCGGCT
>JAIRRG010000159.1 GCA_031256095.1 Desulfobulbaceae bacterium | reverse complement strand
AAGGATTTCATCGCCTTCATCCTCTCGGCCCAGGGCCAGAAAATTGTTGGTAAAGATTACATCGCCATCAGCGACAGCGCCACCTCCTACCACAAAAGCGGACAGGCTGGAAAAGTGACGGTCGCCGGTTCCTCGTCGGTGACGCCGGTCATGGAAAAGTTGCGTGAAGGCTATCTGGCCATCCACCCGGAGGCGGTGATTGAGGTGCAGCAAAGCGATTCCACCGCCGGTTTGACCGCGGCCGCCAATGGCATCTGCGACATCGGCATGGCCAGCCGGGATCTGAAGGAAAGCGAGCTGAAACAGCTTACACCCGTGCGGATCGCCACCGATGGCATCGCCGTGATTGTTAACAACGACAACCCGGTGACCAATCTGACGAAAGAGCAGGTGAAAGGCATTTTCACCGGCAAAGAAACCCACTGGAACAACGTCATTCGATGAACGACAAACTTGAACGGGGAATGGGCGCCATCTTCTTCTTGTCGGCGGCGGCGTCCATTCTGGCGGTGGCCCTGATTTGCTTTTTTCTTTTGGTAAACGGTCTGCCGATGATTTTCAGGAGCGGGCCGCTGACCTTTTTGTTGGGCAAGGAATGGTCGCCCGCCGACATCCCGCCGGTCTTCGGCATCCTGCCGATGATTGCCGGCAGTATCTACATCACCTTCGGGGCCATTATCATCGGCCTGCCGGTGGGAGTGCTCACCGCCGTTTACCTGGCCCATGTCTGCCCGAAGAGGATTTATGGCATGGTCAAGCCGGGCGTCGATCTGCTGGCCGGCATACCCTCAGTGGTTTACGGTTTTTTCGGCATGGCGGCGATTGTCCCCTATACCGGCAACAGCATCCTGTCGGCCTGTATTTTGCTGGGCATCATGATTCTGCCGACGGTGGTGGCGATTGCCGAAAGCGCGCTGCGAGCCGTGCCGGAGCAGTATTACAGAGGGGCGTTAGCCTTGGGCGCCGGGCACTATCGGGCGGTCTTCGGGGTGGTGCTGCCCGCCGCCCGTTCCGGCGTCCTGGCCGCCGCTGTTTTGGGCATTGGCCGGGCCATCGGTGAGACGATGGCGGTGATCATGGTGGCCGGTAATCAGGCACGGATGCCGGTCTCATGGTTGAAAGGGGCGCGGACGCTGACCGCCAACATCGTCATCGAGATGGGCTACGCGGCGGAACAGCACCGCGAAGCCCTGATCGCCACGGGCGCGGTGCTGCTGGTTTTCATTCTTATCATTAACTTGACCTTTTCCGCCCTGACCAGGAGGAAGGCATGAGACCATCGGAACGGATACTTGCCGGCCTGACCTGGACAGCGGCGGCGGCCACCGTCGGAGTTCTGTTTTACCTGATTGTCTTTATTCTCATCAAAGGCATCCCCTATCTGAAGCCATCGCTCTTTTCCCTCACCTACACCAGCAATAATGTATCGTTGACTCCAGCATTGGTTTCGACCGTCATCATCACGGCCATGTCGCTTATCATCGCCACGCCGCTGGGACTGTTCGCCGCCATTTATCTGACCGAGTATGCCCGGCGCGGCAACAGAGCGGTTGTTTTGGTGCGCATGACCACCGAGACGCTGGCCGGCATCCCATCCATTGTTTATGGCCTTTTTGGCCTGCTCTTTTTTGTCACCGCCTTGGGCTGGGGTTTTTCGGTATTGGCCGGTGCTTTCACGCTGGCCATTATGATACTCCCATTGATTATGCGCACGGCGGAAGAGGCGATTCTGTCGGTGCCGGACATCTGGCGGGAAGGGGCTTTCGGCCTCGGCGCCGGTCGCCTGCGCACAGTCTTCCGCATCGTCCTGCCCGCCGCCATGCCGGGGATCCTGGCCGGAGTCATCTTGGCTGTCGGCCGCATCGTTGGTGAAACCGCGGCCTTGATTTATACATCGGGCACCGTTGCCCAAATCCCAGCCACACCCATGCAATCAGCCAGGACCCTTTCCGTGCACATGTACGCGCTGTCCAGCGAAGGACTGCACACCGATCAGGGTTACGCCACGGCGGTGGTGTTGCTGGTGGTGGTTATCCTGATTAACGCCGCCTCAGCCTGGATTGCCCGGCGCTTCGGAGCGAAAAAATGAACTGCTTTGCAATCAACGACTTGAATAATCTGCGCTACGGTGCCTCCCCCGCCTTAATGCGTCATACCGCTGGCGACGCTGGTAGTGGTTGTGCCGCCCAACGCCGCCTCGGCCTGGATTGCCCAGCGCTTCGGAGCAAAAAAATGAATTGCTTTGAAATCAGCGACTTGAACCTGTACTACGGCGACTTCCACGCCTTGAAAGACATCAACCTGAATATCGCCGCCAAAAACGTCACCGCCTTCATCGGTCCGTCCGGCTGCGGCAAAAGCACGCTGCTCAGAACCTTAAACCGCATGAACGATTTGGTGGAGGGCTGCGTCATCCAAGGCTGCGTACGGCTCGACGGTGAGGATATTTATGGCCCCGGTTGGCGCGGCGACATCAGCCATTTGCGCCGCCGTGTCGGCATGGTCTTTCAAAAACCCAACCCTTTCCCGATGACCGTCTACGACAATATCGCCTTCGGCCCGCGCACGCACGGCGTCCGGAGGCGCTACGATATTGACATCATTGTGGAAAATTCCTTGAAAGACGCGGCTATCTGGGGCGAAGTAAAGGACAGGCTGCGGCAATCGGCCCTGGGCCTGTCCGGCGGCCAGCAGCAACGCCTGTGTATTGCTAGGGCCTTGGCGGTGGCGCCGGAAGTGCTGCTTCTCGACGAACCCACCAGCGCCCTCGACCCGATTTCCACGGGAAAGATTGAGGAGCTGCTCTTGACCTTGCGCGAGAAATACAGCGTTATCATTGTTACCCACAATATGCAGCAGGCGGCCAGGATCAGCGACAAAACCGTATTTTTTTTGCTGGGCGAAGTCATCGAACACGGCGATACCGAAAGCCTGTTCACCCGTCCTTCTCACAAACGGACGGAAGATTATATTACTGGGAGATTCGGGTGATGCGCGGCCGTTTTGACGAGCAGCTCACAGAGCTGAATAACAATTTGATCGAGATGGGCGCACTGATTGAGGGCGCGATTGCCCAGGCGACGCGGGCGCTGGAGCGGCAGGATGTGAGCGTGGCCAAGGCGGTGATCGAAAGCGACGACTTGATTGATGGCAAAGAAAAAGAGATTGAGGGCCGCTGCCTCAAGCTACTTCTTAGGCAGCAGCCGGTGGCCCGCGACTTGGGCCAGGTCTCGACCGCCTTGAAGATGATCACCGACATGGAGCGTATTGGTGACCATGCCGCCGACATCTCGGCCATTTGCGTGAATCTGGCTGAACAGGAATACATCATAGACCTGGAGCCGCTCTCGCGCATGGCCCAGGTGACAGTCAGCATGGTAACGCAGAGCATCGACGCCTTCATCAGCCGTGACGTCGAGTTGGCCAAGGCGGTCATCGCGCGCGATGCCGAGGTTGACGCCCTGCTCGTGACCGTGAAAAAGGAACTGGTCGCCGTCTTGGTGCGCGACCATGCCGCCAACAGCGAACAGGTGTTTGACCTATTGCAGATCGCCAAATATTACGAGCGCATCGGCGATCACGCCGTCAACATCGCCGAATGGGTGATTTTCTCGATCACGGGAAAACACAAGGATAGGCAAGTTTTTTGAGGAGAAGGTTTGTCGTTTCCTCTTGCCCTTTGGCGGCGAATCTGCCAGCATCTGTTTATTGATTTATCACAAGTTGGTGGTATTCAAGCGGGAATAAGGGGAATAGCATGTTTTTTGGGTGTTATTGCCTAAAATGAGGCTTGGGCGGGGTGTGGGATTTTTATAGGGGGCAAGTAAAAAGGTATTGACGAAGAGGTATTGGGTGGGTTAAAAAATGTGGCTTGCGGCGCTTGGCTGCGACGGTGAAGGAGGACGGACTTGGTGGTGAAGTTTTGCCGGGTCTCGCCGGGTTTTTTGTTTGATTTAATTGTATGAGGGTTGAGACGAGACTGCCTGAGAGCAGTTGATGTTGTGTTGACGGCGTCAGGGTTTGTCAACGGTAGCCGTGCGATCTTTGAGAACTGAATAACAACGAGTAGAGCAGCAAACGGGCCCGAATGCCGTACGTTTGTTTTTCTGGTAAGCGTCAGTGATGACTGGAGCGGAAACGCGCAGTCATAAGAGTTCGCTTGCGGGGTAAACGGAGGTATGGCGAGAGGGCTGGCCGATGGCGTTAGCTGGTGAGGGCGAAGAAAAGAGCTTATTCACCGTGTTGGCGCTCATTGGTTTGAGCCTTGCCGTTGCCTGGGAACAGGTGATGGCGCTTCTTTGAGTGAGAAGCAAAGACAGGTTTTGAGGAGCTTTGGAGGCGACTCTGAAGTGACTTGAAGCCGAACAGGATATTAAACTGGAGAGTTTGATCCTGGCTCAGAACGAACGCTGGCGGCGTGCTTAACACATGCAAGTCGGACGTGAAAGTTTCTTTCGAGAGACGAGTAAAGTGGCGCACGGGTGAGTAACGC
>JAIRRG010000110.1 GCA_031256095.1 Desulfobulbaceae bacterium | reverse complement strand
AGCTTCGCATTGCGAGAGGCTTTATGCCGTTGACAGATTACTCTCTTCTCCCCACCCAAGTTTACCTCTTTTCAAACCCTTCTCCTTTATATGACAGGAGCTGCCATATAAGTTTTAATTTGGAAATTGTATACTTGAAACTTTCCATGGCAAATCTCGATCGCCATGGTGTTCAGTTTAATGGTTACGTCCTCCTATCAAAACGGACTTTTCCTTTCCTTTCATGGGGAACTGTCAGATCAAGTTGCGATTCCCCTCATTTGCCCTGGACGTGAATCTCTTCCTTTGAGCATATGGTCATGGCAAGTTGTTGGCAAAAAGTCTCATCTTCAAGCACGGTGTGGCCTGTCTTCTTGCCCGCCGTCGATAGTGAGTTTTAATCCGTTGCCACTGGGTATCCATAGTCCGGCAACAGCCGTCGCCTGGCCGCTGGCAGGGAGTCAGCGACCTCGCTGGCCAAATAGCCGATGCCGGTCTGGCGAAGCAGCATATCCGCTGCCAAGCCATGCAGGTAGGCGCCGACCACAGCCGCTTTGGTCAGGCTCAGGCACTGGCCGATTAAAGATCCGATGACGCCGGTCAGGACATCGCCCATGCCGCCAGTGGCCATACCGGCGTTACCGGTGGCGTTGATAAAAAGCTGCTCGTCCGGACTAGCGATGATCGTGCCCGCTCCCTTCAACAGCAGCACGTGCTGGCGCCGGTTCTGGTTCAACAGGGCTTGCGCCCGACGGACGGCGGCCAGGCGGTCGCGCTGCACCTCACTGGCTGAACAGCGCAAAAGCCGCCCCATCTCACCGGGATGCGGCGTGAAGATGCGCGGATGTTCCGCCTCGGGCAGTTTATCCGGGTGTTTAGCTAGGAGCGTGATGGCGTCGGCATCGACGACCATGGGCAGCGGCGCTTCCAGATAGAGGCGTAGCGCCAGCTCTTCCTGATTGGCGCCGAGGCCAAAGCCGGGGCCGAGGGCCATGGCGCTTTTGCCGTCGCAGGCGGCAAGGATTGTCGCCAGGTCGGCCTCGCCGGTGTCGGTGCCGGGGATGGTCATTGCCTCTGGCAAGGCGGCGGTATAGTTCGGTAATAAAGTGTGGGAGGCGGCCAGGCTAATCAGGCCGGCCCCGGCGCGCAGGGCGCCGCGGGCGGCAAGCAGAGCGGCTCCGGTCTTGCCGGGCGAACCGCCAACAATCAGCAGATGACCATGATTGCCCTTGTGGCAGTTGGCCGGGCGATGCAACGGGGCGACAATTTTTTTTATCAGGCTGTCATCGGCAAGCAAAATGGCGCCGTTATCCTCATCTCCATTTTTGCCAGTCAGTCCAATATCTAATACATGAAGTTTTCCGCAAAGCTCCTTGCCCTCAGCCATTACATGTCCCGGCTGGGGAAAGCCGAAGCAGGCCGTATGGTCGGCCATAACGCAGGGGCCAGTCACACGACCGGTATTCAGTTGCAGGCCAGAGGGGCAATCAACGGCGACGACCGGAATCCCGCAGTCGGAGCGGATGCGGTTGATCCAGGCGATGGCCTCGGCGAAAATTCCCTGTGGCGGGCGATTGAGGCCAACGCCGAAAATGGCGTCGATGAGGGCATAGCAGCGCCGCCCGGCGCTCTGGTTTCCGCGGTATAGGGTGTCGCAGGCGTCGGCCAGCCGCTGTGCTGGCATCGGCCAAACCGGAATGCCCATCTTGCCGATGGTGACATAGTTGCTGGCGGCCTCGCCAGTCAGTTGCTCCGGGTCGGCCAGCATCATGAAGAGCGGCTGACAGCCCATCTGGGCCAGCCTCCTGCCGATGACCAGGCCATCGCCGCCGTTGGCTCCCGGGCCGATGAAGATACAGGCGAATGTCCCCTGACAATCGCCCAGGTGTTGGCGCATCAAGGCAACGGTGGCGTTGCCGGCGTTTTCCATGAGCAGGGCGGCGGCAATGCCCAAGTTTTCAATAGCGTTAAGATCGATGGCGCGCATTTCCTCAACGGTGGCGATCTTCATGGATGGCCTCCTGGTGACGCCTGTGCGGATGAACTGGACACGCTGTTGGTCAGGGTCTGGCAGAATGGGCAGGGGTGATAGCCGGATTGCCTGGCGACGTCAGGCGACTGAAAGGCGATGGTGCACTGCGGTGATTGATACTGATCACAGTCAGGAAAATGGAAAATTTTATTTTTCGGGTCCCCGCGCACCACCAATCCCTTTTTCTCGGCCACTGTCCCAATTTTCCGGCCATGAGTAAACAGGCGGCGGCTTAGCCGTGTCAGGAGCATAAACGGCCCGGCGACGAGGCGGAAGAATTTGCCCAGGACATGGGAAACTGGCTCCGGCAACAGCGGCAATTCGTTGGTTACACGCTGGATGAAGAACAGCGCCAATAACAGAAAGAAAATGTTAGCCGCCCACCTGCAAGGCACCACCGGCAGAGAAGTATCCCTGGCCAGTGTTTTGCCGACGGTGAATAGGACATAGTAACCAATAAATACCCCTAATCCAAGCGGGATGCCAATCGCTTTGCGGCCTGGACCGGCCTGGAGGCCGAACGGCAATCCCAACACGGTGAGGAACAGGCAGCCGATCGGAAGGGCCAGCCGTTTGTGGTATTCAATCCGCATAATCCGCGCCTGTTGCGTGGTCCAGCCGTGTTCTCTGGCCTTGTCAATCAGTTCCGGCATGGTCAGGGTGCCACGGTCCGCTTCTCCCAAGGGTGGTGGTTTCAGGAGGATGTTGATAGTATATTCCTTGAAGCGGATGATCTGCGAGTCTGGATAGTTAGCCCGGTTCAGGCTGCCGTCGTTGAGGACAATAGTGACATTCATATGGGCCGGATCGGAGCGCATCACGCCGGTGGCGGCCATGGTGATGACCGGAGTTTGAACGCCGCGCATGTCCGACACCCAGACGTTTTTCCAGGCCCCGGTTTCCTTGTCGATATGGCCGACGTGGATGATCAGATTGCCCAAAGCTTCGGTGAATTGGTATTCCCTGATGCCCTTATCGATCTTTTCCTTCATCAGCTGATAGGTGAGCTGGCCCATGGCTGATTCGCTGATCGGAATCAGCCGTACTGAAAAATAGGCCATAAGCAAAGTGATAGCCAGGGAAATAATGAGAACAGGTGGACAAATTTGATAGGTGCTGATACCTCCCGCCTTCAGGGCCAAGATTTCCGCGTCGCTTGACAGCCGGGAAAAGCCGATGGTGACGCCGATCATTGCCGCCATCGGCATGGTGTAAAGGAACATGTTGGGAAAGGTATAACTGAGCAGGCGGACAAAATCGGCGCCGCCGATGTTCAATTCCAGGGAAAAATTGAGAAAAGGGGTGAGCTTGACCAGGAAAAAAATGGCGTTCATAACGAGAAAGCTGGCAAAAAATGGAGCCAGCATCTCGGTAATCAGGTAACTGTAAAGGAGAAAGGGCCGGGAGGCGGTGCGGTTCATGAACGGGGATTGTTGGTGATGAAAAGTGGTTTTTCGCGTCGCGAAATTGGGCTGACATTAACGAATTGGCCACAGAGGCACAAGCATAAAGTGAGGCGGCGTCATGGCAACGCGGGCGAAATTGCCGGCTGAGGAGGCGGAACTGGAGCGGCTTTTGGCGCGGCGCTGGCTTTCGCGTTTGCGGCGGGAGTTTGCTATCCTCGATCACCGCTATGACCTGAAGCTGCGGCCACCGGTATTGGCGCTGCACCACGGCCTGAATCGCCTTGGTTTTTGGCAAAAAGGCCGCCGCCGCCTGTCGATCAGTTTTGATCTGATTCGGCAATACGGCTGGGCGGCGACTCTTCTTGTCTTGAAGCATGAAATGGCGCATCAGATGGCCGATGAGCAGCTGGGTGGCGGGGCCATGCCCCATGATGAAATTTTTCTTGCCGCCTGCCGGACCCTGGATTTGCCATTAGCCTTTTGCCGTGCTGTCGTCGGCGAAGAGGCCTTGGCGCTTGTCCAGCGTCAGGACGGCGATAGTCATCCCACGGTCAAGCGGCTGCGAAAGCTGTTGGCCCTGGCCCAATCCGACAATATCCACGAGGCGGCGCTGGCCGTAACGAAGGCCCGGCAACTGTTAACCCGGCATCAGTTGTCCGAAACCGATTTAATCGGCGATGAGGTTATCTGCCTGCCAATCGTTTTAAGCAATCGGCGGGTTAGCGGCGTGACGCGGCGGCTGTTTGCCGTTATCAGCGGCTTTTTCCCGGTGTCGGTGATCGAGTCGTCGCTTTACGAGCCATGGCTCGATTATGAAATGCCGATGTTTGAAATATTTGGCCGCCATGGCGCCGCCCATTTCGCGGTCCATGCCTGGCATTTTCTCGCCGAACGCCTGGAAACTTTATGGCAACAACAACGGCAAAGTGGCAACGGCGGACAGCGGCAACGGAACAGTTACATGCTTGGCGTCTTGCGCGGACTTGAGGAAAAGTTGGCTAAAAGTCAGGCCAAAGAGACCGGGACAGCGGCAAGGGGCGCCCTGATTGCCGCCGCTGCCGATCCGGCGGTGCTGGCGCGGCTGCGCCGGCGCTATCCGCGCATCCACAGCCGCAAACTGGCCGGCCGCCTGGTGGTCAGTGGCCAATACGAGCAAGGTATCGAGGCCGGGCGGCGCCTGAAAATCCATGAAGCGGTTGCTCAAGGTGCCGCCGGCAAATTGCTGCCGCCAGGGGAAGGCTGAGCAGGTCAATATTCTGCCGGGTCAATGAGCTACCGCCACATGGTGGCCAGGCGCACCGAACGGTAGGTATCCAGCTTGTCGCGTTTGCTCAGGACAATCTGCCAGAGCTGGCCTTGACGTGAGCGGAAGAATCCGGCGCAGCACAGCAAATAGTATTTCCACATGCGGTGGAAAGGTTCGCCGTATTTGGCGGCCAGTTTCGGCCAGGCCCGTTCGAAGCGGTCATACCAAGCCATCAGGGTCCGGTCGTAATCTTGGCCAAAATTATGCCAATCCTCAATGAGGAAATACTTTTCCAGCGCTCTGGCAATTTGCGCTGCCGAGGGAATCTGACCGTTGGGAAAGATGTATTTGTCGATCCAGGGGTCGCTGCTCCGCGTGGTTGCATTGTTGCCGATGGTATGCAGCAGCAAGAGGCCCTTGTCTTGCAAAAGACGCTTGGCGGCATTGAAAAAAGTGGCGTAATTTTTGGCCCCAACGTGTTCGAACATGCCAATTGAGACGATTTTATCGTACTTTCCTTGCAGGTCGCGATAATCAGCCAGTTCGACTTTCAGCGGCAAATCCTTATAACGGTCAAGGGCGTATTGGCGTTGTTCTTTGGAAACGGTGACGCCGGTAGCTTCGACGCCGTAATGGCGCGTGGCGTAGGCCATGAAACTGCCCCAGCCGCAACCGATATCCAACAGTTTTTCGCCGGCTTTCAGTTGCAGTTTGCGGCAAACCATCTCCAGCTTGTCTTCTTGCGCCTGTTCGAGGTTCTCGGCCCTTTCCCAGTAGGCGCAGGAATAGACCAGCGACGAATCGAGCATGTTTTCAAAAATGTCGTTGCCGATGTCGTAATGCCGCTTGCCGACCTGGAAGGCGCGGGCTTTCGATTGCAGATTGCGAAACTTAGCCCGAAGAATCCCGAAAAAAAGCGGCAGGCGCCCCCAGCCGAGGGCACGCTGGTTCATGTCGTGGCGCAAGAGCCGCGTGATGCAGCCATCGAGCGCTTGGCATTCCCAATAGCCATCCATGTAGGCTTCCCCCAGGCCGAGGCTCCATTTGCCGAGGACGGCCTCGTAGAAGCGCTGATCGCACACCTGGATGTCCCATGGTTTGCTGCCATTGATGGTGATGCCGGCTTGCCGTGCCAGGCGTTCAAGGGCGGAATAAG
>JAIRRG010000084.1 GCA_031256095.1 Desulfobulbaceae bacterium | reverse complement strand
GGCGTATCTTGCCGCTGGCCCGGCTGGCGCAAGGACAGCATCCGTTTTTTCTCAGCCCGCAGGACCGGCGGATTTTGGCCAGCATCAAGACAATTCGGGGCGCTGATGGCGAATCGGTCACATACCTTCTTGATCTCGACAAAGCTTTGCCAGCGATGATCGGCCATCCCCATCTCTTTCTTGGCAGCGCCGCCATGACGCCGGTGGAATTTGTCGGCGGCGAACCGGAACTTTTGGTCGAAGAGCGCGGCGACCATCTGCACATCCGTTTCGCCCGGCCGATTACCGACGGCGATCTGGCCATCCACCAAGAAAGCCCCAGCCGTTTCCGCATCATCAAAATCAACGACAAACATCGCCATATTGCGGCAATTACTGGCAAAAATGGCCTGCTTGTACCACGCGCCGCCGCCGATCAGGTCATGGCGGCCATTGGCAACATCTCGTCGTTTATGACCGTGCACTCGGTGATCGCCTCGACCGGCGCCGCCCAGACTGCCATCCGCGCCGTTGAAGCCGATTCGACCATCCACATGCACCTGCATCCCTTCGGCGGCGGTTTCAGACTATCCATGCTCGTCAGGCCATTTCCCGGCGGCAGCCATTATCTGAAACCAGGGCACGGGGTAGAGCATATCATGGCCGAGGTCGGCAGCGAACGCTTGCAGACCCGCCGCGACCTGCATTTAGAAGAGGAAAAAGCAAGGGAAATCGAAGAGTTGTGCCCGATTCTTGACTTGGCAATGGATATAGAGCAGGAAGGCGAGCGGGAATGGTTGCTTGAAGATCCCGGCGATTGCTTGCAAGCACTAGATGAGTTGCAGCAAATCCGCGACCGTGTCGTGGTGGAGTGGCCAGAAGGTGAACGGCTGTCGATCAGTCACCGGGCGTCTCTTGCCGGTCTGAACCTGAAGATCCGCACCAACCGGCAAAGCTGGTTCGCTTTGAGCGGACGGATTACCCTTGACCAGGGCAAAGTCATTGAACTGAAAGATCTGCTGGAGCGCGTGAAAAAATATCCGGGCCGCTTCATCGAACTGGCCGACGGCCACTATCTGGCTCTGACTCAGGAATTGCGCAAACGTCTTGACGACTTGAACGTCTACGGTGCCAGCGATGGCAAGGATAGCCAGGAAGTGCTGCTGCATCCGCTGGCCGCCATTGCCATGGAGGAATTCGTCAGCCAGGCCCAAGCCGAGACCGATGGTCACTGGCGCAAGCATCTCGAAAAAATCCACGCCTTGCAGCGTTATCTGCCGGAACTCCCCTCGACGCTACGCGCCGATTTACGCGATTACCAGCGCGAAGGTTACAATTGGTTGGCGCGGCTGGCCCACTGGGGCGTTGGCGGTTGCCTGGCTGATGACATGGGTCTTGGCAAAACCGTGCAGTCGCTGGCCATTATCCTGAAACACGCCGGCGATGGGCCATCGATGGTGGTGACGCCGACCTCGGTGTCGGCCAACTGGTTAAGCGAAGTCAACCGCTTCACGCCAACGTTGAATATCCAGCAACTGCTTGGCCGTGACCGTAAGGAGGTGGTTGCCGCCCTCGGCCCCTTCGACCTGCTGATCACCACTTACACGCTGTTGCAGCAGGAAGAGGAGCTGCTGGCAACCGTCAGCTGGCAGACGGTGATTCTTGACGAGGCGCAGGCGATCAAAAATTCGGCGACGAAACGGTCGCGGGCGGCCATGGCCTTGAAGAGCCGCTTCCGCTTGATCACCACGGGAACGCCGATTGAAAATCATTTGGGTGAGTTGTGGAATCTGTTCCACTTCATCAACCCCGGCCTGCTCGGCAGCCTGACCAGCTTCAACGAGCGCTTCGCCATGCCGATTGAGCGTTATCAGGACCGTGACACCCGCCTGAAGCTGAAGAAGCTGATCCGGCCTTTCATGCTGCGCCGCATTAAGTCGCAAGTGCTCGAAGAGTTGCCCTCGCGCACGGAAATCACGCTCGAAGTCGAGATGGGCGTTGAGGAAACGCATCTGTACGAGGCCATCCGCCAGCAGGCCATCGACGCCTTGGAGAATGCCGCTGACAGTAAAGGGCGGCCCTTGCAAATTCTCGCGCAAATTATGCGCCTGCGTCAGGCCTGTTGCAATCCGCGCCTCATCGACCCGCGCTCGACTGTGTCTAGTGCAAAGTTAGATCTTTTTTCATCTACTCTCGACGATCTGGTCGAAAGCCGCCACAAGGTCCTCGTTTTCAGCCAGTTCATCACCCATTTGCAGATTATCCGCCAACTGCTTGATGAAAAAGGCGTGCGTTATCAATATCTTGACGGTACGACCAGCGCCAAATTGCGCAAACAGCGGGTCGATGATTTCCAGGCCGGCATCGGCGATGTCTTTCTTGTCAGCCTGAAGGCCGGTGGTCTCGGCCTGAACCTGACCGCCGCCGACTATGTGATCCATATGGACCCGTGGTGGAATCCGGCGATTGAAGACCAGGCGTCGGATAGGGCGCATCGCATCGGTCAGATCAGGCCGGTGACGATCTACCGCCTGATCTGCAAAAACACCATCGAAGAGAAGATTGTCAAACTGCATCAGGACAAACGGGAATTGGCCGGCAGCCTGCTCGAAGGCAGCGATATTAGCGCCCGCCTCAGCTCGGCGGAACTGCTCGATTTGATTCGCGCCGGATGATGACGGTCATTGTGTGGAGAAGGCATGGAGTCGCGACCGATTGGCAGAATCCTGACCACTATTGATATTCTTGCCGCTTCACCGCTCTTCCGTGGCTTGCCGCCGGAACAACTGGCGGCGGTCCAAGCCATCACCTTGAAAAAGAGTTATGGCCGCGGCGAAACCGTCTTTTCCGAGGGCGACGGCGGCGCCGGATTTTATCTGGTTGCCGACGGCAAGGTAAAAATTTTCAAACTGTCACCCGCCGGCAAGGAACACATCCTGCACATTTTTGGCCCCGGCGAACCCTTTGGCGAGGTGGCGGTTTTCCATGGCCAGCCGTTCCCGGCCAACGCCGAGACGCTCGCGCCCAGCAACCTCCTCTATTTCCCCCGCGCCGACTTCGCCAGGCTCATCACCGACAGCGCCATCGCCATGAATCTCTTGGCGGTAATGGCGCTCAGGCTGCGCCGTTTCGCCAGCCAGATCGAAAATCTCTCCTTAAAAGAAGTCCCATCCCGCCTGGCCTCATATCTGCTCTATCTGGCGGAAAAACAGGACGACCGCTCTCAGGTGTGCTTGGATATTGCCAAGGGCCAGTTGGCCAGTCTTCTTGGCACCAGCCCGGAAACACTGTCACGGATTTTCGCCAAGATGACGGAGGAGGGCCTTATTGAAGTGCGGGGCCGGATCATTGGTTTGAAAGACTTTTCCGGCCTCGCCGAAAAAGGTGAAGAGTGATCATGATTTCTTGCCGTGGTGTTGCTAATGGCCCGCACGGCCTGAACAGCGAATAGCAACGTGTCAATTCGTGACAATTCGCGCAAGGGGGTTATGGTCAGGAAGAAGCCATAACCACTTGATTTTATTGGTGCCCCCGGCGTGAATCGAACACGCGGCACCAGGATTAGGAATCCGTTCTCAAAATCCACTTGAAGCCTCTTTATCCGAAAAATCAATCTATTAAATGCCATCGCTTCCCCCTTACGCCTCTTGACGCCCCTAAAATGTGGGGCTATCGTGGGGGCATGGGAAAAAAGAAAATTGGCACGCAGTATCCGGGCGTCCGCTACTATGAACATCCTAGACGCAAGACGCGCAGCGGCCAACCTGACAGGTACTTTAGTATCCGCTACCGCCTGGATGGTCGCCTGGTCGAGGAAGGCTTGGGCTGGTCCAGTGAGAGCTGGAATGCCGAAAAGGCGCATGGTGTTTTGGCTCAAATTAAAGCTGGTCAGCGCACCGGCAGCGGCCCTGTTTCCGTCGCCGAGCTGCGTGCCCAGGGTGAGGCTCGCCGCAAAGAGGCGGCTGAGGCGGCGCGACGCGACGCGGCCATGGATATCACCCTGGCAACATTTTTCCGTGAATATTACCTTCCGCGCGTCAAAACAGAGAAGCGTACTTGGCGTGATGACTGGCAACGGTTCAACAAGTATATCAACCCGGTTTTGGGCGGCGTACCCTTGCGGGCAATCAAAAAAACCGATGTCCAGGCGCTGATCGACGCTCAGGTGGCAACCGGCGCCGCCGCCGCGACGGTGGGACAGTACATGGCCATCATTCGCCACGCCTATAACATCGCCGCGGAAATTATAATTGATGACCAGCCGCTTTTTTCCGGCCAAAATCCAGCCACGGGCTTGCGCCTGCCGAAAATCCACAACGCCAGGACGCGTTTTCTGACGGCTGCTGAGGCTGATCTGCTGATTGCCGCCGCCGAGAAGATGCGCTGCCTTGATTTGCATGACGCCATCGTGCTCAGCCTCAATACCGGCTTGCGTCTCGGCGAGCTGCGCCGCCTGCAATGGTTGGACGTGGATATGATCCATGGATTTGTAACCGTCCATGACGAAGACATGCGCAAACCAAGCGGCACGGTGCCGATGAACGGCGCAGCGGCGGCAGTCTTCAAAAGGCGGCTTGAAAACAAAGGAACAAGCCAACTGGTAATCCCGCCTATTTTCGGCGAGGAATACCGGCAAGACCTGTCGCGAGATTTTGGCCGCTTGGTTGACCGGCTTGGCCTTAACACCGGCATCGCGCCTGATGATCGCCAGCGGCGTTTGGTGTTTCACTCGCTGCGCCATACATTCGCGTCGTGGCTGGCCCTGGCCGGCGCCGATATTTACCGTATCAAGACTCTGATGCGGCACAAAACCATCGCCATGACCATGCGCTATGCCCATCTTATTCCCGATGCCACGAGAGATGCTGTGCATAATCTGCGGCCCCCTATAAATCCATGATGTTGACCATCCGCTCAACACCAGAGCGGCGAACGAGCCAAGCGACAAGTGAATCGGTGCGATAGACCACGGAGCGCCCAACTTTGTAGGCCACTTCCGGGCCAAGGCCGGCCTCATCGAGCTTCGCCATGGTTTTTCTGGCCATGATACCACCTAAAAAACGGCTCACTTCCTTGCGGGCGATTACCGGCGGCAATGAGCTAGTAAGCAGTGCCGTAAATTCTCGTTCAGCCTCAGTAAGGGACCGGTCATCCGTTTTATGCCTAGTCATTTCATTTCCTCCACAATCCGTATCCTCTCGCCAATCCAGCGCATGACCGGCACAGCCATGGAATTGCCCAGCGCCTTATAGCGCGGCCCGTCGGCGCCGGGTTTATTGCGATAGGTGATGGCTGTGTAGTCATCGGGAAAGCCCTGCAAGCGCTCGCATTCACGCGGCGCCAGGCGGCGCACCATCGACCTGTTTTGGCCGCCACATCCGAGGCGGCCTGTCAACGCTTGCGTCACTTGCACGAGTCCACTCGCGGCAAGGTCTGGTCTGCATCCAATGCCGCCGTCGTAAGCGCAGCTCGTAAATGTTCCGGCAACTTCCGACCTCTCTTCTCGGCCCGGCGCAGGATGCCCCGACAGGCTGTGGCGCTCAAAAAGTACCGCCGCGGCACATCGCCAGTCTCCAAAATATCCGACAACGAACACACGGCGGCGGCGCTGGGGAACTCCAAAATATTGAGCGTCAAGAATCCGGTACGCGACCCCGTACCCGAGTTTTGCCAACCTGCCAATGAAGGCGCCAAATCCCCGACCAGAGTCAATCGACAGGATGCCGGGGACGTTCTCCCATACCAGCCACTGTGGCCGCAATTTCCCAACAAGTCGAGCAAACTGCCATGTGAGCGAACCACGGTTTCCATCCATGCCAGCTCGTCGTCCGGCGATGGAGAAGTCTTGGCAAGGTGTTCCGGCGACCACAAGGTCAACTGGCGGCAATTTTTCGGTATCGATTTTCGTGAAGTCGCCATAATTTTTGACATCTGGATAATGATGCGCCAAAACCGCGCAGGGGAACGGCTCAATTTCTGCAAAGCCAACCGCCTGCCAGCCAAGCGACCGCCAAGCCACAGTGGCGGCCTCAATGCCAGAGCAAAGCGACAGGTAGCGCATTACGTCACCGGCGGTAGCTCGCATTGGTACGTGGTGTGCATCATATCAATCCAGCGCAGCAATACATTGATGCAATGCGTCGCCTCGACCAGGGTCTTCCGCCGCCTGACATCGGAGTTTTCCGCGAGGATCGCTTGCGCTTCCCACTCCATAAATTCGCTTTTGACGACGTTGACAGCCTCGGCAAAATTTTCGGCAAATATCGGGTATTTTTGCCTGCCGGGAGCTATATGCTGGATCAGCCAATTCAAAGTGTCAGGTGGAATGATCGCCTCGACCTTCCCGGCGCGGGCCTCGGTTTCTTCCAGCGCGTCACACAGCGCCATTACTGTGCCCTCCCCTTCTGTAAATCCAAGGCCATTCCAGCGGGCGCGGATGGCGTCAATTTCTTGTTGGGTCATTTCACAACCTCCTTTTTCCGCACTAAAGTCATAGTCCCATAACCGGGAAATTTAATTTCAAATGCACCTGTTTTTTCAGCTTGCAGCCACATATGTTCAAATACGGCTCTGATAGCTTCATCGGTTACATCGGTTTTTGCCCCGACCCACATCATATATTTCGGGTTTTTCGGGTCTGGTTTACTCCGACCAGCATATATTTGATAAGTGATCGGTGATACGCCCATATTTAGTTCTCTTTTCATCATTTTATATCCCCTCCGTAGCTGTTCAGTAGTGGCGCTACCTTTA
>JAIRRG010000036.1 GCA_031256095.1 Desulfobulbaceae bacterium | reverse complement strand
AAGACCAGGCCCCTGGGTGGCGGCGACCAGGCCAATGTCGTCAAGGGCGAGACCGGCTTCGGCCAGAGCGGCTTGATAAATGGGCACAATGTTTTCGATATGCCGTCGCGAGGCCAGCTCCGGCACGACGCCGCCGAAACGGGCGTGAATATCGTGCTGGCTGTTGAGGACGCTTGATATAAGCCGTTCGCCGCTATCCAAAACGGCGACGGCGGTATCGTCACAGGAGCTTTCGATGCCCAGGATATAGGTAACGAATGAATTTATCGGCACGGAACGGGCATCAGTTTTCGTCGCTAAAATCACAGCGCGGGTAGGAACCAAGGAAGGTAAAGTGCGAACATTTGGCCTCTACTTCTCGCATGGCTGCGGCAATGTTTTCGTCGCTCCTGTGGCCTATCATATCAATGAAGAACAGATATTGCCACAGCTTGCCTTTCTCTGGCCGCGATTCCAGTTTTGTTAGATTGATGCTTCTCTTTGATAAAATTGTCAGAATTTCATTGAGGGCGCCGGGGCGGTCATCTGGCAGGCCGATCAAGAGTGAGGTCAGGTCGTTGCCGGTGGCCTCAGGCTGTTCCTTGCCGATAACGAGAAAACGGGTGGTGTTGCCATGAAAGTCCTCGATACCGGTGGCGACCATTTGCAATTCGTATTGTTTGATCGCCAACGATGAGGCGATGGCGCCGATATTGGGATTATTGGCGGCCATCTGGGCGGCGACGCTGGTCGAGTCGGCGCGGAATCTCTGAACATCGCTCGGCAGATACTTTTGCAGCCATTCCCGGCACTGGGCCAAAGGCTGCGAATGCGAGGCGACGATCCGCACATCCTTGATGTCGCCGGAGCGGCAGGCCAGATTGAGCGAGATTTCCAGCTTGACCTCGCCGCGTATCCACACCTGTCCCCGGTGCTTCATGAAAGAGTCAAGGGTGGAAACCACCGCCCCCTCAATCGAATTTTCCACTGGCACGATGCCGTAGTGACAACGCTCCTTTTCAACATCGGCGAATACATCGTCAATGTTTTCCATCGGATGGTAGGTGGCGGCGTGGCCAAAATATTTGACGCCAGCCAGATGCGAGAAAGTGGCTTCCGGGCCAAGATAGGCGACTTTGGTCGGTTCCTGCGACCGGCGGCAGGTGGTGATAATTTCATGAAAAATCGAGCGCAGGACATTATCGGGAAAGTCCTGGCCATTTTCCTGACGCAGCCTCTCATATATCTCCGTTTCCCGCTTCTGATCCCACTTGGCCTGTTTGCCAGGTGGTTTCAGGCTGCCAATTTTTAGGGCGATGCGTAAACGCTCTTTCAGGAGGGAGAGAATATTGGAATCAATCTGGTCAATACGCTGGCGAAGCTGGGGAATATTAGCGTCCATAAAATACGATTAAGAGGGGTGCTGGGGCAAGAGATAGAAAGGTTAAAAAACGCACCAAACGCGTATCAAGCTAGAAAAAAGGCTGGCTTCTGTCAACAAGAAAGGGAGCGTTGATAGCCCTTGTCCATATGGCGGCGCCGGTCCCAGGAAAACAGAAACAAGGAGCGAGTTGATAAGCGAAGCCCTGAAATTGGTGCGGCTGATTCAACGCCGCCAGTGGCTGGAGAAGGGGCGCCGAACAGGTCAATGCGCCCCTTCATATCGCCGGGATACGGCTATCAGTAGGTGTAAAAGCCGCGTCCAGTTTTCCGGCCCAGCCAGCCAACTTCAACGTATTTGCGCAAAAGTGGACACGGCCGATATTTGGAATCCTTGAAACCGTTATACAGTGTCTCCATGATGGCTAGGCAGGTATCGAGACCAATCAAATCGGCCAAAGCCAGCGGCCCCATCGGATGGTTCATGCCGAGCCGCATCACAGTATCGATATCTTCGACCTTGCCGACGCCTTCGAACAGGCAATAGACCGCCTCGTTGATCATCGGCAGCAGGATGCGGTTGGCGATGAAGCCGGGATAGTCATTGGCTTCGGCGGGTGTCTTGCTAAATTTTTCGCACAGTTCCCAGGTGATGGTGAAGGTTTCCGCCGAGGTGGCGATACCGCGGATGACCTCGACCAGTTTCATCACCGGCACCGGATTCATGAAGTGCATGCCGATGACCTTTTCCGGGCGCTTGGTCTGGGCGGCGATACGGCCAATCGGAATCGACGAAGTGTTGCTGGCAAGGATGACGGCGGGCGGGCAAATGCTATCCAACTCACGGAAAATATTGAATTTCAGGTCTTCGAGCTCGACAGCGGCTTCGACGACGTAATCAGCGGTGGCCATGTCGGCGAGTTTGGTGGTCGGGGTGATGCGGGCGAGGATGGCGTCCTTTTCCGCGGCGGTCATTTTGCCCTTTTCGACATTGCGGGCCAGATTTTTGCCGATGACGGCCAGTCCCTTGGCGACGAATTCATCCTTGATGTCGCTCATGATGACCTTCAGGCCGCTCATGGCCGCCACCTGGGCGATGCCATTGCCCATCTGTCCGGCGCCAATGATACCAAACGTGGAAATGTTCATAATTGTGTCCTTTTTTAGTATTAACGTTTCAGTACCATGGCCACACCCTCGCCGCCGCCCAGACAGAGGGAGGCCAGGCCGGTTTTCGTGCCACGGCGTTTCATTTCGTAGAGCAGGGTGGTGAGAACCCTGGTGCCGCTGGCGCCAATCGGATGACCCAGGGCGACGCTGCCGCCGTTGACGTTGACCTTTTGCGGATCAAGGCCAAGGATGCGGTTGACCGCCACCGATGAGCCGCTAAACGCCTCGTTTACCTCGAAGAGTTCGATTTCTGGCAACGTCATGCCCTCTTTCTGCAAAG
>JAIRRG010000001.1 GCA_031256095.1 Desulfobulbaceae bacterium | reverse complement strand
GGCGAGGATACGCCACGGGAGCAGTTGCTGGCACGCCTCATCGCCATTGGTTACGAGCAGGTGGCCTTGGTGCGGACGGTCGGTGAATTTTCCGTACGCGGCGGCATCGTTGATATTTTTCCGCCACCCTTTGCTGGTGAAAATGGCCAGATTATCGACAATCCGCTCCGCCTCGATTATTTCGGCGACATGGTGGAATCGCTGCGCGTTTTCACGCCAATCACCCAGCGCTCACAAAAAGAGATTGACCACGCCGTGCTGCTGCCGGCCCAAAATATCCGCCTGGCCACTAATGTTCCGGCGCGGCGGCGGCTGGCGGAAAAATTCCTCGGCGCCGGGCGTGAACGCGGCTGGGACGAGGAAGCGAGCCGGGCCCTGGCCGATCAGGTTTCAGCTGGCCGGCGCTTCGCTGGCATGGAGATGTTCTTACCCATTTATTATCAGGGTGAAACGGCATCGTTTTTTGATTATCTGCCGCCAGGAACGGCGCTTTTTCTGCCGCAGCCGGAGGCGCTGGCCCAGAGCCTTGAACTCATCCATGAGCGCATTGAAGCCAATTTTCAGGAAAAAGGCGCGGCCCTGGAACCAGCCCTGTCGCCGCGAGAAGTCTTTGTCACCCCGGAAGAAATCACCGCCGCCTTCTCTGCCCTGCCCCTTATCCGCTGCACCGATTTCACGGGAACTGACCAGGACAATACCATCGCCGTTGCCTGCGGCAACCATCATCTCCTCAAACAGCGTTTGCACCTGGCCCGACGGGAAAAGGGCCTGCTGCCAGCCCTGACCGAACAAATTGACGAGTGGCGCGACCAGGATGAAGCGGCCATCCTCTGCTGCCGGTCGTTAGAGTTCAGCCGGTCGCTCGCCGATATGCTGGCCTCTCTTGGCCACGCCGCCGAGATCATCGAGCCGCCGCTCGATCTTGAGTCTTTGGCCGCCAAGGCCGATCCCGGCATCCTCTATCTCTGCCCGGCGCCGTTGTCGTCGGGTTTTTCGTGGCCAGGGTTGCGCCTGCATCTGCTGTCGGAAAGCGAACTGTTTGGCGCCATGCGTTTGGGCGGCAAAAGACGCGAGCGGAAAATTTTTTATGATCCGGAACGCTTCGCCGAACTGCGGCCCGGCGACATCGTTGTCCACAGCGAGCACGGCCTCGGCCATTATCTTGGTATGGAGACGATTACCGTCGCCGACGTCACCGGCGATTTCATGCTCATCGAATACCGCGACGGCGACCGTCTCTACGTCCCCGCCGACCGCCTGAATCTGGTCGGGCGCTATGAGGCGCTGTCGGAAAGCGAACCGAAGATCGACAAGCTCGGCGCTTCCACCTGGCGGCAGACCAAGGCCAAGGTCAAGGAAGAGGTGTGGAAGGTGGCGGACGAGCTGTTGGCCATCTACGCCCAGCGTGAATTGCGCCAGGGGCGGCAATTTTCCCAGCCGGCGGAACTGTTCGCCGACCTGGAGGAATCCTTTCCCTACGATGAAACGCCAGGACAGGCCAAGGCCATCACCGAGGTGCTCGCTGACCTGATCGGCGACAAACCGATGGATCGACTGATCTGCGGCGATGTCGGTTATGGCAAAACTGAAGTGGCGATCCGCGCCGCCTTCAAGGTGGTGGAGGACGGCGCCCAGGTGGCGGTGTTGACGCCAACCACCATCCTTTCCGAGCAGCACGCCAAAACCTTCAACGACCGTTTGCGCGGCCTGCCGGCGCGGGTTGCCTGCATCAACCGCTTCCGTTCGCTCAGCGACCAGAAAAAAATCATCGCCGCCCTGAAAGCGGGCGACATTGATATCATCATTGGCACCCACCGCCTGCTGTCCAAAGACGTGGCCTTCCGCGACTTGGGCCTCTTGATCATTGACGAGGAGCACCGTTTTGGCGTCGCCCAGAAAGAGAAAATCAAGAAGCTGCGCGCCGAGGTTGATATCCTGAGCCTGACCGCAACGCCAATCCCACGCACCTTACAGATGTCCTTGCTTTCCATCCGCGACCTGTCGGTGATTTCCTCGCCGCCTGAACTCCGCCTACCCGTGAAAACCTTCGTCTCGGCCCACGACGACCTGGTCATCAAGGAGGCGATTGGCCGTGAGATGCGGCGGCACGGCCAGGTCTTTTTCATCCACAACCGTGTGCGCTCGATTCACCGAGTGGCGGCGAACATCGAAAAACTCGTGCCGGAGGCGCGGCTGGCCGTCGCCCATGGCCAGATGACCGGCAAGGAACTGGAAGAAATCATGGTGCGTTTCGTCACCGGCCAGATCGATGTCTTAGTCTGCACAACGATTGTCGAATCCGGCCTCGACATCCCGTCAGCCAACACCATCATCATCAGCCGCGCCGACCTGCTTGGCCTGGCGGAAATCTACCAATTGCGGGGCCGGGTCGGCCGCTCTTCGATCCAATCCTACGCCTATCTGCTGGTGCCATCGATCGATAGTCTTTCCAAAGAAAGCCGCGACCGTCTCCAGGCCCTGATGGATTGTGGCGAACTGGGCGGCGGCTTCAAGCTGGCGATGAGCGACTTGCAGATTCGCGGCGGCGGCAATCTCCTCGGTGTGTCGCAGAGCGGCCATATTGCCGCCTTCGGCTACGACCTGTATCTCGACCTCTTGCAATCAACGGTTGCCGACCTGAAGGCCGAGGCAGCCCACAACGAGGCGGTGACGGTGCCGGCCATCGACCCGGAAATCAACATTCGAATTTCAGCATATATTCCCAACACTTATATTTCAGACGCCAGCCAGCGCTATCTGATGTACCGGCGACTAGCCGCCCTGACCCAGGCCGATGACGGGCGGCAAGGCGACCTGGCGGTGGAACTGGCCGACCGCTACGGCGCCATCCCTATCGAAGTGGACAATCTCTTGCGCATCGTCGCGGTCAAACGGCGGCTGGCCCGCCTCGGCTGCGCCAAACTCGAGCGCGGCCCGGCCAACTTGGTCTTCACCTTCGTCGCCGGCACAGCGGTGACGCCGGAGGCCTTGGCGGCTTTTGTCAGCGCGGCCAGTTCACGCAAAAAGGGCGTGTTCTTGAAACTGACTCAGGATGGCCGCCTCGTCGTGCCGCTGCCAGCCGCCTCGGTTGAGGCAATTTTCGCGGCGGTTGACGCCGTGCTTGACCGGCTGACGCCGCCATGAACGGTTCACGGCTCGATCACCTACTGCTTGACCTCGACGGCACGCTGTTGGACGCCCATTTCGATGACTATTTTTGGGAGGAATGTCTCCCGGACATTGTCGCCCGCCGCGATGGCATAACACCGGCGGCGGCGCGAGGGCGGCTATTGGCCCTGTACAACGAAACGCGCTTTTCTCTGCGCTGGGCCGATGTTGATTACTGGTCGCAGCGGCTCGGTGTCGATATCGTCGCTTTGAAAAGGCGGCAGTCGCATCTGATTCGCCTGCATCCAGGGGCTGGGGAGTTTTTGCGCCGCGCCCAAGAAAGCGGTTGGCGGCTGCATCTGGTCACTGACGCCCATCCGAAGACACTGACCATCAAATTTGAAAAGGTGGATATTAGAGGTTTTTTTGATACAATTATCTGCGCCGAAGATGTCGGCGCGGCCAAGACCGAGCCGGGCTTCTGGCGTTCTTTGCCTGCTATGGGATACAATCTTGACCACTGCCTGCTGGTCGATGACAATCTGGCGGCGCTACGACAGGCGTTTAAGGCCGGGGTTGCCGCCTGCATCCAGATCACCAGGCCGAATTCCCGGCGTGAGAACAAGGTGAAAGCGGAATTTTTCGCCGTCGCTTCCGTCGCCGACTTGCCGCCTTCACCATCGCTTTTTCCTTTACAGGAGCACCCATGAACCAATTCGTTGTCCGGTTCGCCGCTAGGTTTGCTGATAGATTTATCACTATTTTGCTGTGTTGGCTGGGTCTTGCCGTTTCAGCCAGCGCCGCGCCGCTGATTTATGCCTGGCAAGGCGGCGAGACTGGCGTGTTGCAAAACAGCCTGCCGGCTTTCATGCTGGCCACTGGCCGCGCCGACGCCGTGCACCTGCGTGTGGTGGCAACCAAAGATGACCAGCTCCTCCTCCTGCCGACGCCGGATCTGGCCCGTTTCACTGATGTGGCGGCGGTCTTCCCGGAACGGCTGCGCTCGGATGGCTCGGCCGCTTGCGTCGATTTTACGCTCGCCGAAATCCGCCGCCTACGCCGCCTAGCCGATAACAGCGGGAAAAGCGAAGCGGCGTCGCTGCCAACCAGCCTGACAACGCTTGATGAGATACTGGCCATGGACAAGATCATAACCAGCCGTTTTGGTCAGGAGCCAACCCTGGTCATCGAACTGGTGGAACCGGCCTGGCATCGTCAAAACGGCAAAGACTTGAGCGCTCTCACCCTACAATCCCTGGACCAGCAGAAAATCGCCCCCAACGACGACCACATCATTTTGATGTCAGAGGACAGCGCCGAGATGCAGCGCCTGGCCAAAGAGCTACTCCCGCCTGCAGGCCGTCAACACCGCCTGATTCAGATGATTGGCCCGGAGCCGCCGCCGCGTAACGAAAACAATCCGCCCAACGAACCACAAGTGCCAGATGTCAACGAATGGGCCTTCACCCAGCTCGGCCTGCGGGTCATCGCTACCTATGCCGCCGGAGTGGCGATCGACAAAAGCCGCCTGGTCAGCCCACAAGGCACGCCCAGCCAAGGCGAATATCTGGCCAGGGCGAAAAAACTGGGACTGTTGATTTTCGTCTATCCGGTCGGCCCAGATGACACCATCCCGCGAATAAGCACGCCAACGGCACAGGCCGAGGAAACGCCAAGACAATTATCAACGGCGGCACCCGACGCCACTGCCGCGCCAGTGGAAGCCCAGGTTTCAACCATCAAGGCTAGCGATTTTTTCCTCAAGACCATCGGCGCCGATGGCCTCTTTTTCAGTCCATTGCCGCTGAAGAGACCTTCTTTTGAAACCGCACCGGAAGTACACCAGAAGTGAATAAAAAGAGCTATGTGTGCGAATCGCGCATCCCGCTCTTCCGAAAATCGCTTCTCGATCTCCAATCTCCTCTTTCTTGGGAATTGGAGTCTCATACTAACTGCTGCTCATTTCGGGGGAAACGTCGAATTTAATTATATCTTTATATATATATTTCCTTTTTACATAAAATGTAGCCGACCATCCACACAAGCAATACAAATAAAAGGGCATAAACCAGGGAACTCGGGTAATCGCCCAATGCCGGTTGCAATAGGTTTTCGTAAATATATTCTTGCAAACAAATGCCTCTTTCTTCGCCACCGGTAATTTTGATATTTTCTAACGAAATAGCGAATACGGTTCCCGTCACATACATAAACAAAGGATTGATGCCGAATGATTCGAAAAACCGGCTCCACGTCTTTTTCCCTTTGATATCGATAATCCAAATCAGCAAAGCCAAAAAACAAGAAGCCAAACCGCAAGTGGCGATTGTGAAAGTGGGCGACCAGATTTTTTTATTGATCGGACAAGCGAAGCCTAATAAAAAACCAGTAAAAGTCAATATCGTGCCTGCCAAGAATAAACGTTGTATTTTTTCGTTGATATCTTTTCCTTCGATCATCAGTTTTCCACAATAGAAACCAATCAAAACATGGGCAATAGCAGGAATCGTACTCAATATTCCTTCCGGATCGATCCCGTTATCTTCATATATGTGGTTGAGTCCCAAAACAGCGCGATCGACAATCGAAAGAATATTGCTTTCGTTATATTCAAAACCGTGACAAAATAACAAGATAGACGAATAAAATAGCAATAAACCGGCAATCAACCAAGGGATATGTTTGTGTTTCACTAAAATCGCCACGAATGCCGCGCCGCAATAGCTCAGCGCCAAACGTTGCAGCACACCAAAAATCCGGATATGGTCGAATGTCCACGATGCTTGCCACAGTCGCGACCAAACCGAAATATCCGCATGAACAAGCGAATTCCACGTTTGGAAAAACAGCGAAAACCAAGCAATTCCCAAACCAATGGCGAAAATGACCAATGTCCGTTTAATAATTTTCCAAATGACGGCATGATTCTGATTGAAATCATATTTTTTCAATGAAATATAGGTTGAAATGCCCATAATAAACATAAAAAAGGGGAAAACTAAATCGGTTGGAGTCAAACCGTTCCATGGGGCATGCGCCAGTGGAGGATAAATACTCTCCCAACTACCAGGATTATTTACCAAAATCATTCCGGCGATAGTGATACCTCGAAAGATGTCAAGGGCAAGTATACGTTGATTCGTTGCTTTCATTTTTTATCTTTGTTTCCCTTTTTCCCTCGAAATCGGAATTTGTCGGTCTCCTTCGTTAATAAGTGGAGCAACAGGAGGGGATTTTGGGGAAGCAAGACGCATAAGGACCGACTAATCGCTCCCTTTTACTAGCCAGCCGGACGCGGCTAAGCATGTCAGGGTTTTGGCGCCTGCGGGGTAAACTGTGGCCGCCCAATCCATAGTGGTGAGGCGATACCGGTTCGGTAGGCCTCCAGGGCTTCGGGAGAAGAATTGACTCGGAGGTTGCTGAAGCTGCCGTCTTTGTTTTCCCAACGTTCATGCCAGTAGACGGCAAGCCGCACGCGCCGGTACTTGGTAGGTAATTCCCGCAAGGCCGTGGCAATAAATCCGGCCTTGTCGCCGGGCGGATATTCTCCGACTCCCCATTCCGTGACAAAAACAGGTTTTTCTGGATCCAAGGCGCAGATATCGGCATAGGGCCCAGCCATCATGTCGCCGAATTTAGCCCATCCCTCGGAACGCTCCATTTTGCCGTAAACACTCAAGCCAAGCCAGTCAACATACTCGGGGCCGGGATAATAGTTGCTTATGCGATTCCATGGGGCGTTCGGCGAACTGAAATTGTTGACATGAAAACCCCACAAGATATTGGTGGCCTTGCGGGCGCGGACCCTGTCAATCACATACCTGTAGGCCCGTTTGTACAATTCCGGCCCCTCGTACAGTTTCTGGCCATCCTGCTGCCCGGCCATCTTGCCACGGCCATAGAAATAACCCGACCACGGAAACCATGTGCCGTTCATCTCCAGACCCCAGGCAACCAAAAGGGGTTTGCCGTACTGGCGCGCCGCATCGGCCCAGCTATCGATATATGCGTCGTACTTGCCGGCGACAATATCGCGCAAGCCGAAACGGCCCGGTTTTTGCCCTTCCTCATACGGCTTGTCCCACGGCGACCAGAAAAGCAGAGGCACCGCCCCGTATCCACTGATGATGCGCACGGTTTTCTCTGGGAAGGCCTGGTCACCCCAAAAATTGCCACAGGCGACCACGGCCAGTGCTTTGCCGGTCAGCCGCTCAAAAGCGGTGAGCGCATCGTAAGTCACCTGGGACTCGCCCGTGCCAAAGTCGATAAAGGCGCCAGTATAAACCCCGTTTTCCGGCATGACCAGGGAAACCTGCCCCTCCGCCAGGCGTCGGCCCTTTTCCGCCGTGTCGTTTCCGGTCTTGTCGCGGCAGCCAGCGCCAAGAAATAGCATGAAGAGCAGCATGAGGATGAAGGCCATCCGCGCTGGCATCGGAGAGAAAGGAAAACAGGTCATTATCGTCAGGCTAATGTTGATTATGCTTGATAAGGAACCGAGGCGGTCCGGTCGAGTTTGCCCCAGCCAACCCACGCGCCCTTGAAGGCTCTGAGGATTGCCCGCAGGACGACGATGTTGAGAACCGGCCGGTAGACGAATCGCATCGGCAGGACCAGCCACGTCTGAGCCAGCGGCTCTCTTTCCACCAGGCAGGCAACCGCGGCCAAAAGCAGATCGGCGGCGAGAAAGACGAGAAAGTAACAATAGAGAATTGGATTGGCCGGACTCATCACCAGGGAAAACAGGAGAATCAGATCGATGATTGAGCCAAGGGCAACCAAAGAAATGCTGAAAAACCACGTGCTGGGCAAACTAAACCAGCCGAGGGCCAGGTAGTGGGGGTTAAACAGCAGTTCGCGGTGTTTCCAGAGACACTGCAGGGTACCGAAGGCCCAGCGGAATCGCTGTTTGGCAAAGGCACGCACCGTTTCCGGCGCCTCGGTCCAGGCCACGGCCCGTGGCGCATAATGGATAGTATAGCCGCATTGGTGCAGTGCCAGGGTTAAATCGGTATCTTCGGCCAAGGTTTCGGTGCTAATGCCACCGGCCTCCTCCATGGCTTTCACGCGGAAGGCGCTGACGGCGCCGGGCACCACGGTGATGCAGTTCAAGCTGTGGTAGGCCCGCCGGTCAAGATTGAAGCCGCAGGTGTATTCGAGAGACTGGAAGCGGGCGATGAGAGTCTTGGGATTGCCAACCTTGGCACGTCCAGAAACGGCGCCGACCGCCGGATCGGCCAAAGGCTGGATGAGATGGCCAATGGTCGATGGCGTGAACTGGGTATCGGCATCCAGGCTAACTATGAAATCATGGCTGACCGCTTGCATTCCATTGCGCAGCGCCATGGCCTTACCGAGATTGTCCTGCCGGATCAAGCGGATACGGGAATCTTCCCCGGCCATGGCGGTGACGATGGCGGCGGTGGCGTCGTGGGAGCCGTCGTCAACCACAATCACTTCCATAATCCCGGGATACGAGGTGTTGAGCACCGCACGAAGCGTGTCGCGGATAACTTTTTCCTCGTTGTAGGCGGCAATCAACACGCTGACCGGCGGCGAGAACACTTCGGCAGCGGGCACGCCCTCGTTGTCCCGGCGACCGCGAATGGCCAGCCAAGAGACGGCCAGGGTTCGTACCACGGTCAGGGCGGTGGCGACAATCATGAAGGCCCAGAAAAAGTTGGTCAAGCCGTGCATGGCGGTGAAACCGCTTTCACTGATCATCCGAGCGAGGGGCTGCTGGCTGGCCGGCACGGTGGGCATAAGTTCTTCAGCCGGGATACCGAGCAATTCCGGCAACGGCAGGATGCGGTCGCCGCGGGCGTTCAGATAATCAATGACCAGTGGCAGCGCCGCGACGGTCTGGCTGCGGTCGCCGCCTGCATCGTGGAGCAGGACCACATTGCCCCTGCTCATCCGGCCATTTTGGATGCGTTTAAGTACGGCATCGACTCCGGGCCGGTCCCAGTCTTCCGGATCGATATCTTCGGTGACTGTCAGGTAGCCCATTTCCTGCGCCAACTCAATGGGGACAAGCTCCTCCTGTTCGTGTGGATTGGTATCGGCATTGTAGGGGGGACGAAACAGGGTGGTGGCGTGACCGGTGATTGATTCAAGCAGGCGCTGGGTGGCGTTGTATTCCAGGTGGGCTCGTTCGGCGGAAACCTGGGCGATGTTGGGATGGCTGTAGGTATGCACACCGATCATGTGTCCTTCGGCAAGAACCCGGCGGACAATTTCCGGATACTTTGCCATGTTGGCGCCAATCATGAAAAAGGTGGCTTTGACGTTTTTCGCCCTGAGGATATCGAGGATTTGCGGCGTCCATTTAGGGTCCGGGCCGTCATCGAAGGTGATGACTACACCATCGTCAGGGCCTTGTCCCTCGTGCTGCACCGTCAGATAACTGGGAAACATGTCGTAGACAGCGGTGAACATCACTCCCGGCTTGGCCTTGTCATTAACCAGGACACGGCGCGAACCGTTGCTCCGCGCACTGGTAATACTGATCAGATTGCCGTGGCCGATCTGGGCGATACTGTCGCCGGACTTGATCGTCGCCAAAAGAGCCAGATCGTCGCCGGATGGTGTGGTGGTAAAAGTGAAATCGAGGACATCCCAGATAGCTGGATCCTCAATTCCCAATCTGGTGATGGCAATGCCGCCAACGTGCAGGGAGCGGGCCGCCATCAACTGGTTGAGGAAGGTAATGGCGTCAAGAAACCAGATGACATGGCGGATCCCGCCTTTTTCATAGATAAAATAGGGGTTCAATGCCGGCTGGCTGAAGACGCAGGATGTTTGCCCCGAGCGTTTGGCCCGGATCATGACGTCGGCGAAACTGAGCAACTCGGCCGAGCTTTTGCCGTCGGTCCAATCGTAGCCATAGGAACCGAGAGAAATAATCCACTGGCCAGGATCGCCGTAATCGCCAACCAAAGTCGAGAGCCAGCCGTTGAAAAATTCATGGGAGGCGATCGGCCCGGCTTGGTCGCGTTCGGCGTGCTCGTCGTGGAGCATGGCAACAAAATGATCAACAAAACCAGAGAGCTGGTCGAGATCATAGATGTTCAAATCCCGGTCTGTCGGCACGCAGAGCCATAATTCCAGATGCGCCTGGCGCAGGGCGGCGGCGATCCTGCCGAGAAATATGGTCATATTGTCGCGATAGCTGGGATCAAGTTGCTGCCAGTCAAGAAGGACACCGCCGGCGTGCATGGCGGCAAGGGTTGCCGTCAGCTCGCTAGCGAATCGCTCCTGTCGCTCCGCAGAACCGTTGACCAGGGATTCCACGGCTTCGACCCTGGCCACATCGTTCTCAGTCAAATTACTGAGCAGTGGGATAAGGGCCACGCCTTGGGCTTGAAGCAAGGCAAGCACTTCTGGATCCGCCGCCGATTTCAGTTTGCCGACCTCGGTGTCGAAGGTCAGCCAATCCGGGCAAAGATGGGTGAGTTTATCGAGATGGTCCTTGAGAGAATCAAGACTGTTCGCATCCCCACTCTCGTAAAATCCCAAGCGGATTTCACGGGCCTGGGCCGCTGGGGCAACGTTGATCGTGGCGTTGCTTTGGGCGAGCTGCTGATGGCGGCGCGTTCCGGCGGTTGCTTTACTTGTGTCTTTTTTGTGTTTTTTCACGTAGTGCAGCCACAGACGTTTGGCCAATGGGTCACGATACTGAAACATTTTTTCGCTCTGCTGCCCATTGCTCATTTTCAGCAACTGCTCCAGTCCCGGCGGGCTGGCGAGATGCGAGGGCAAAACGAGCGCCTGGATGAAGAGGATGATGGCAACGAAGACGAGCAGGCCGATGACGAACATCACGCGGCGGAACCTGGGCCAGCGCTTGCCGCGTTGGTCGAGAAAGACAAAAGATTCCTGGTTGATGGCATTGTCCACGACAGCGGGCTGGCCGGCTTCGTGGTTCGCTGCGTGATCAGAGGATGGCTGACTCATGACGGATTTATGGTATTCACAGGATATTCCTGTAGGATATGCTAACGACGCCCACTCATTGGACACTAAGTAAGTATTTAAGTATTATATGCCGGAACCCATTCTTTGCAATCCGTTCCTACCCGCTTCATACTTGGAATCGGAAAGAAGAAAATAATCCGCTGGCGCCAGATATTCTCTAACTGTCCGGCGGCGGGGAGAATGCCCGGAAAAGACAAATAATGCGAGGCCCTTAAGCCTGCCGTTTTAGGCCGTGGCAAGCGTCAGGCCTAAGCCGGTCATTTCCTGACAAATATTAGACAGACAGCACGACCGCTCGGCTCGAGGCCAGGCGGCAGATCTGTCGCCTCAGATGCCACAATGGTCAATATCCTCCTGACACGGTGCGGATCGTTCCGTCGTCCGTGGCGCCGCTCCATGCCCTTTTTTGCTGGAGAAAAGAGAGCCGACCCTCTACAATGCCCACCATGAAAGTGGAAACCCTCCATAAAATCGTTTTGCTGGCGCTGGTTCTGGTTATTTCCGCCCTGTTCCTCGGCATGATTCATCAGTTTCTCATGCCGCTGTTCATGGCAGGGCTATTTTCGGCCATCTTCAGCCAGCCGCATCGTTGGCTGAGCCAGCGGCTAGGCAGACGCGATAACCTGGCGGCGCTTTTACTGGTGCTGGCCATCGTCGTCTTGCTGCTGGCGCCGGTTAGCCTGCTGATTGGTTTGGTCGTGGCCCAAGCCATCCATGTCAGCCAGTCGATAACACCCTGGGTCCAGGAATTCCTCAAGGAGCCGACGGCAATCACCAAATATCTGCAAACCCTGCCTTACTACGAACAGATTTTACCCTACCGCGATATTATCGTTACCAAGGTCGGAGAACTGGTCGGCATTATGTCCACCTTCCTGATCAATTCGCTATCCGCCGTGACCAAGATGACGTTCAACGCCGTCATTGGTTCGATCTTGATGCTTTACATCATGTTCTACTTCCTCAACATGGGCGACGTGCTGCTGAGGCGCATTCTCTATCTGTTGCCGCTCGAAAATGACGACGAGATGCTGATCCTCCACCGTTTCACTTCCGTGACCCGGGCGATGATCAAGGGCACGGTGATCATCGGCCTCTTGCAGGGCACGGTCTGCGGCCTGGCCTTCGCCTTTGCCGGCATCCAGGGACCGGTATTCTGGGGAGCGGTGATGTCGGTTATGTCTATCATTCCGGTCTTTGGCACCGCTCTGGTCTGGTTTCCGGCTTTGGTCATCCTGGCCCTGCACGGCGACATGATGGGCGTCGTTATCCTGGCGGTTTTATGTGGCGGAATCGCCAGCAATCTCGATAGCATTCTGCGCCCGCGCCTGGTCGGCAAAGACACGGCCATGCACGACCTGTTCGTGCTGTTCGGCACTTTGGGCGGCATCGCCATGTTCGGCATTCTCGGCATCATCATCGGCCCAATCATCGCCGCCCTGTTCATCACCGTCTGGGAAATCTACGGCAAAGTCTTTCACGAGTATCTGCCGGAA
>JAIRRG010000219.1 GCA_031256095.1 Desulfobulbaceae bacterium | reverse complement strand
CTTTGCCAAGATTGGCGTTTTTGCCATTGACACCTTCTTTCCGCAGAAAGACCGCCTGGCTTTGGCCATGAGCCTGAACAACATCATTGCCAGTCCAAGCTTCGCCGCCTGGACGCAGGGGCAACCGCTTGATATTCAGCGCATCTTCTATGATGAACACGGCGCTCCACAAACGGCGATTTTCTCAATCGCCCACCTCAGCGACGGTGAGCGGATGTTTTTTGTCACCATGCTGCTCAATCAGATGATTGCCTGGATGCGCCGCCAGGAAGGCAGCGACTCGCTGAAGGCGCTGCTCTATATGGATGAAATTTTTGGCTATTTCCCGCCAACCGCCAACCCGCCCGCGAAGAAGCCAATGCTGTTGCTTTTGAAGCAGGCGCGGGCCTTCGGCCTCGGCGTCGTCCTGGCTACCCAGAACCCCGTTGATCTTGATTACCGGGGCCTGGCCAACATCGGTTCCTGGTTTGTTGGGCGGCTGCAAACCAGTCAGGATCAGGAGCGGGTTGTTGATGGCATCAGCGGCGCCAGCGACGGCAAACTGGACCGCGCCGCGGTCAAAAACCTGCTGTCGAAGCTAAAAGGACGGCAGTTTCTGCTGACTTCAGCCCACCTCGAGGCGCCGCTGCTCTTTGAAACCCGCTGGACCATGTCGTACCTGAAGGGGCCGATCGCCGGCGAGGACATCCGAAAATTGATGGGCACAGCCGACGGCAAGGCCGAAGCGGCGGCTGAGCGAACCGGCCAAGTTAAAGACCAGGAATCCGGCCAGAGCCAGCCAACGCCGCCAAATCAGAGCAAAACAGCGCCGGTCGGGGCGGCGTCAAACAATCCAACAAAAAGCGAGGCGAGCGCCGGGCCGCCGCTCCTGGCTGGCGGCATCGAACAACTCTACTACCTGCATCCGGTGGCCGGCCTTACTCCGGTTTTTGAGCCATGGCTGGCGGCTCGCGCCAATTTGCGCTTTTCTAACGCCAGCAAAAATATCGATGAAACGCGGCAAATCGCCTTACGGATTTATCTTGACGAAAACTTTGTCCGCCCCGACTGGGCCAGAGGCGAGGAAATTCCCTTTGCGGAAAATGATTGTCAGCGAGAAGCGCCTTCCGGTAGCCGTTTTTACGAGCCGCCACCGGCCATCTCCGGGCTAAAAGACTTGAAAGCGCTAGAAAAATCTTTCACAGATTATCTCTACCAGTCGCAGCGTTTGGAACTGTTCCGGGCGACCGACTTGAAGATGGAGTCACGACCCGGCGAAAACTTGGGTGATTTCAAGGTGCGTATCGCCGACAGCCTGCGCGGCAAAAAGGATGCGGCGCTGGAGGAAATCAGGAAGAAATACGCCGGCCGCCAACAGGAGTTGGAGCGGAAGTTGTTGGCGGCGCAGGACAAAGTGGCGCGGGAACGGAGTAATGTCACGGTCAGGACTGTCGATACCGTAATTTCGTTTGGCGTCGCCGCGATCGGAGCGTTTTTGGGCCGTAAAACCCTGTCGGTGACCAACGTGTCGCGGGCGGCCACCGGCTTCAAAAGCGCCGGGCGTCTGATGAAGGGACGCGGCGATGTCCAGATTGCCGAAGACTCGCTGAGTCAGATACAGCAGGATATGGCCGGGCTGGCGACGGAAATCGACAACGAGACGCGAACTGTGGCGGCCAGCTACGACGCCAGCGCCTTCCCGATCGAGTCGTTTACTCTAACCTTAAAGCGCACCGATACTTTTGATGTCCGCCTGACGCTATTGTGGGAAATGGCGGTCGGAGAAAACGGCGCGGCGACCTGACAATAATTTAGGGGGTTGATAAGTCCCGTCCCGCCATTTCTCTTTGGGAGTGTTTGTCCCGATTTTCAGTTTAACCATAGGCGGGAGGATAACTAGTAGCCAAGTTCCTCGCCGACAACGAGGACATGGATGTCGGTGGACAGGGGTTGCCGGTGGATGATGGTGGTCAGGTTGCAGATACGATTTTTGCTCCGGCAGTTCATACATTCCCCTGATTCGACGCAAGGGTTGCCGTAGTTGAGCCGCTTGTTATTGACTGGCGCGGCTATGGTCCTGATGCGCGTGTGGGCCTCATCGAGGGTATTGACCAGTTTGTTCGTCCCAATCACGATGACGACCCGTTTCGGCCCGAACATCATGGCTGCCACCCGATTGCCGGCGCCATCGACATTGACCAGTTCGCCCCGCATGGTGAGGGCATTGGAACTGCACAAAAAGACGTCGGAAATCAGTTGGCTGCGCCGTACCGCGAAGCGTTCTTCCGGGGACAATCCCTCCTTGTGGTGATCAAGCAGCGTGCATCCTTTTTCGGTCAGCCTCTGCCAAAGACCCAGGGCCTTGATGGTCATGGAACCGCCAAGACCGATGCTGGCGCCATCCGGCACTAGACTCAGCAGATGGGCGGCCGCCAGGGCTCGGTCCGAAAAATAGGCGGCGGTGAAGCCGTTTTTTTCAAGAGCCGCCACAACTTTCTTGCCACGCATTTCGTGATACCATTGCAAATGGGCATCCATGGACGTCCTCCTCGTTCTAAACGGTTTGAAAGTGTTGGGCATATTTCCGGCGGATGTTGCCTCGGCCATAGGCTGAGGCGAACAGGCCGCAGCATTTACGCCTCTTCGCTCTTGGCGCCAAAGCGCCGCGCTGGTGGCGTCGGATTGACCAGCCCCGCCATCTGGTTGATCAACTCCTGCGGCAGGCTGGTCAGCTTGCCGTTTATGTCGGTGGCAACATGGACGGTGTAGCCCTTGCAGAGCAGCCGGGGTTTTTCCAGGCCCTCCTCGGCGCGAACAATTTTGTAGGCGAAGGTGCAGATATGGCCCACGACCTCGGCGATCGATGTTTCGATGACGATCAGGTCGTCGTAGCGGGCCGGGGCCTTGTAGCGCAGCCAACTTTCCGTGAGGGGCAAGTAGAAGCCCATCTTTTCAATGGCAAGGTGACTGACCAGCCAGTCGCGCATCAGATTGCCGCGCCCAACCTCGAAAAATCGCAGATAATTAGCGTTATAAACGCCGCCGCCGGAGTCGGTGTCACTGTAAAGAACTCGGGTTTGGCAGCGGTGGATACGTGACTCGTCCATGATCAGCCTTCCTTCTTTTCCAGCAAGCGGGCCAAGAGTTCGTGACCTACCACCGGAACGGCTGCCGTCCGCCGGGCTTCATCCTGGCAGGCGCGTTCGCAATAAGGCAGGTTTAAGGCCGTCTCCCGGCGCGAATCGTAGAGCAGTACCGGCACCGCGTCGCGGCTGTGGGTGCGGATGGTCATTGGTGTAAAGTGATCCATGGTAATAAGTGCCCGGAAGGCCTCGCCGCGCTGCCGCAGGGCGGCGACAACCGGCGCCACGACCTTGCCGTCGAAATCTTCAATGGCCTGAATTTTATCGGCCAACAAGCCCTGATGGCCAGCTTCATCCGGCCCTTCGAGGTGGACAAAGGCAAAGTCCTGATTGAGGAGCGCATTGAGCGCCGCCCGCACCTTGCCGGCGTAGTTGGTGTCGATATAGCCAGTGGCGCCGGGCACATTTGCCACCTGTAGGCCACCAACCACACCCAAGCCTTTCAGCAGATCGACGGCGCTGACCATCGTGCCGCTGATGCCGAAACGGGCGGGCAGAGTTGGCATGACCGGCGACTTGCCCTCACCCCAGGGCCAGATCATCGTCGCCGGTTTTTTTCCGATTTTTCTTCGAGCGGCATTAACCGGGTGAGCGGCCAGCGCCGCCCCAGCCCTGACCATCAGCTCATGCCAGGCTGGAATCCGCAGATATTCACGGAAATGCCGGCTTACATCTTTGCTGCTGTGGTCATGCGGCGGCACCGGGGCGAAGCCCGGATGCTGACCTTTCATAACCAAAAGATGTCGGTAACTGACGCCAGGATAAAAACGAAACATCGCTGAGCCGCAGGCTTCCTGCAGGGCGGCGATCAGTTGATGGGACTCGGCATTACTGATGTGGCCAGCGGCAAAATCAACCATTGTCGCCTGACCAGCTGCCAAATCATAATCAAGTGTCACCAGGTTGCAGCGGAAGGCGATTTCGTCTTCAGCCAGGCGTAGGCCCATCGCCGCCGCTTCGAGCGGCGCCCGGCCCGTGTAGTAGCGCGCCGGGTCATAACCGAGCAAGGACATGTTGGCGACATCGCTGCCGGGCGGGTAAGCATCCGGCACGGTTTGCGCGAAAAACAATTTCCCTTGACCGCATAAGGTGTCCATTGCCGGTGTTTTCGCCGCTTCCAAGGGCGTCTTGCCGCCAAGTTCATCGAGCGGATAGTCACCCATGCCGTCACCGACCAAAATCAGATATTTCATGGCCGCGCCTCTTCATCGAGCAGGCGAATCTTTACGGTCGGCGCCGCGCAAACCGCCAGGGCATCGATTTCGGCCAGCGCCTTAGTCACCGACTCTTCCAATGCCTCATGGCTGTGGAAGACGATGTGCACCGGTTCCTCACGGTCGCGGCCATGCTGAATCACCGACTTGATGGAAATGTTATATTTACCAAAAATACCGGATACTTGGGCGAGAACACCCGGCTGATCCATAGCTGTTACCCGAAAATACCACGGACAGACCAGGCGGCTCATCGGCGTAATTTGCGGCGCCGTCATCGCCTGCGGCAAGTAGGCCAAAGGCGGTACGCGGTTGGTGGCCTTATGCAAGATATTTCTTGCAATATCGACAACATCGGCGGCAACGGCGCTGCCGGTTGGCATTTTGCCGGCGCCCTGACCATAGAGTAGGACATCGCCGACCGTGTCGCCACGGAACTCAATGGCGTTGAAGGCCCCGTTGATTGAGGCCAGCATGTGGTTTTCCGGCACCATGGTCGGATGGACGCGAACTTCAATATGCTCACCGTGGTTGACGCTGACCGCTAACAGTTTGATTCTACATCCAAATTGGCGGGCGAAGTCGATGTCAATCGGTTCCAGCCTGCTGATGCCCTCAACCGAGATGTCGGCCAGGCGCACGTGACGGCCATAGGCGATGGTAGCCAAAATAGCCAGCTTGTGGGCGGTGTCGATGCCCTCAATGTCATAGGTTGGATCAGCTTCGGCGTAGCCCAGTCGCTGCGCTTCGGCCAATACAGTGGCAAAGGATGCCCCTTCCTCCGTCATTTTTGTCAGGATGAAGTTGGCGGTGCCATTCAAAATGCCGCGAATATGCAGGATATTGTTGGCGACCAAACCCTCTTTCAGCGCCTTGATCACCGGGATGCCGCCGCCGACGCTGGCCTCAAAACCGACCTCAACATTCTTTTGTACCGCCGCCTCGAAAATTTCGCGGCCATGGGTGCTGAGCAGGGCTTTGTTGGCCGTGACCACATGTTTGCCGGCGGCGATGGCCC
>JAIRRG010000211.1 GCA_031256095.1 Desulfobulbaceae bacterium | reverse complement strand
AGAAACATCTGTCCATCTTCTTCGCGATAGGCCTTCATTCCCTCAAAAATCGCCTGGGCATAATGGAAGACCAAGGCCGCCGGGTCGAGATGAAATTGCTGGTAGGGACAGATTTTTATATCATGCCAGCCCTTTTCCCTGTCCCAGACCATCATGAACATATGATCGGTGAAATACTTGCCAAAACCGAGGGCATCCTGGGCCGGTTTCGCCTTCCGTGCCGCCTCCGGTGTTTTCTCCACAGTCACTTCCAAATCTTCCCACATGCCGCTGCCTCCTTTGCCGGGCTATCCCGGATGTTAGACTGTGTCGGCCAAAACGGCCCGAATAAAAATTATTGCCAATTCAATTACTGGTCGCCAATCAGTTTACACTACCGCGAAGGCGGCGTCAGGGCAAGCATCAGCTAAAATCAATATCAGGTAAAATCAATCGGAATCACATCCCAGCATAATACCGTGTTGCCGCCCCAGGTGATGACCCGGGTTGTCGCGTCCTGTGACGCGACAACCCCGAGCACGCCCGGCGACAGGCGGATGGTAGGCGGGTAATGCCCCGAAACATCGGGCTGGATGCGCCAGATGGATTTATCGTCAAGCCACCAGGCCCTGCGCCGCCAGTTGCTGGCGCAAAGCCGCCAGGCGCTTGGCTGATACGGGCATCAGGGTTTTCATCTCCGGGGAAAAGAGGGCAATGCGGAATTCATCGGTCATCGCCAGGTAGCTGGCCGCCAGTTCCTTCGCTTCGGCGGGCCAATCCCGCCCGCCATCTGGCCTGCCGCTTGTCGCCGTCAGGTTCGCCGCCAGTTTGGCCGCCAGCGGCAGAAAAGGGGCGAGCTGCCGCGCCTTTTCCTCATCTTTGGCTGGATTGAGGAGGAAACGTTCCAGCCGCACGGCCAGACTCTTCAATTGGCGCTCAATGCGGGTGATATCGAGAGGCTCCTCGCGGCTGAAAATATCCGGCGGCGCGATGTCGGAGAGCAATTGATCAAACATCGCCCGCTTGTTAGCCATGAAGGCGCCTTTACCGGATAACGTCGCCGTTTTCATGGCAATTTCCCGGCGCAGGCGTAGGGCGGCGGCAAGACGGTCGCCCAGGTCGCGGTCGAGGGCGAAAAATCCCGCCTCTTTGACCCTGGCCACGTTGGCGCTAAAGGTCTTTTCATCGGGGATGCCGCCATCGCAGGGGAAAATTGTTATTAGCAGCCGGAACAGTAATTTTTCCAGCAAAGCCGGGCTGTCCGTCGCCTCCGGCAACAGGGCCAATACCGACGGCCCGGAAAAGGCGGTGGCCGCGTATTTTTTCAGGGCCTTCCAGGCATCGACGAATTGTAGGCGATAGAGAAGGGCCAGGCCGCGCCGATTGATGGCCCTGGCCTCATCGAGGCTGGCCGCGAATTCGACGCGCGCCGCGCCCTGATCGTCGCTTGGTGTCAGACAGGAGAAGAGCAGGCCGCGCAGGCCGCCATCGGCGCCATACAGGCTGACTGTTTCCGGCAGGCCGGTAAAGGCCCATTGGCGCGTCAGGCAGCGCCGCCACTCTTCCACCCGCGGGCCAGCCTGCCCTTGGTCGATGGCCTCAGCATTTTTCGGCGCTTCAAAATTGCGTACCAAGGCGGTCAGATCGCGCCCGGCGGTCACCTCTTGGCCGTCATGGTCATGGAGGAGAAAACGGGCCAGCAGATGCGGCGGCAAATTGTCCGGCCAGTCGGCGCGGTTGACGCCTACCCTGAATTGTTTCAGTATCGATGACTGCATTGCCTGGTAGAGCGATCCCTTGCCGTAGCGCATGTCGTCCAAAAGCTTTTCCACGGTTAGGTTCAGGGGCACCAGCCGTTTGCGCACATTTTTCGGCAGGCCGCGCAAAAGCGCCGTCACTTTTTCCGCCAACATCCCTGGGGCCAGCCACTCGAAGGGGATGGCGTCGAGCACCGGCGCCAGCGACAGCGGAATGTGAAAAGTGACGCCGTCATCGGCTTCGCCGGGCGCGAAATGGTAACTGACCGGGATTTCGTAGCCAGCAATGGCCAGCGTTGCCGGGAAATTATGAGCGTGATCACTACCCACCCCTTGCCGCAAAACCTCTTCTTCGGCAAAGAGCAGGGCATTGTCCTTTTTCTTCCGCCTCAGCCACTGGTTCAAAGTGGCGCGATCATAGACATGCGGCGGCAAGCGCTGGTCATAGAGCGCCGCCAGCTCGGCTTCATCCTTCACCAATACGTTTTTCCGCAGTTGCTGCTCACGCTCGTGCCAGTCGGCGATCAGGCGGCGGTTTTCCTCGATAAAGGGATAATTGCCGACGATGTCGCCGGCCAAGAGGGCCTCTCGGATGAAAATGGCGCGGGCCTCGGCCTGGGCCGTGGCGTTCTTGACGCCGTAATTAACCAGCCGGGCCGAAACGATGACCAATCCGAACAGGCTGACCCGCTCGTCGGCCACCACCTGGCCGCTCTTTTTCTGCCAGCGCGGCTCGCTCCAACTGTAGGAACAGAGATGGGCCGCCAACTCCTCCAGCCATTCGGCTTCAATGCTGGCGACAGTCAGGGCATAAAGGCGGGAAGTTTCTAAAAACGAGGCGGCCACGATCCAGGCGCCGCCGCGCAGGAACTGATGTGAACCGGGGAAGATCATCAACTCCTTGCCGCCCGTCGCCTGATACATTTTATCCTTGGTTTTCACGGCGATGTTGCGCAAGAGGCCAGCGGTCAGGGATTGGTGAATCGCCTGGTAGTTGGCCTCTTCACTGTTTTCGGCAAAGCCGTCATGCTGGCCGAGGATGCGAAGCAGTTGCTCGCGCAGGTCCAGCCATTCACGCATCCTCTGAAAAGATAAATAGTTATTTTTGCAGAATTTTTTCAAAAGAGACCATGAGCGGACGTCTTCCTCTTCGAGGCGTTTCGAGATATTCCACAGGGCCAGGAAATCGGAATGAGGATGGTCAAAAGCCTTGTGGGCGGCATCGGCTTCTTTCTCCTTGCCGGTTGGCCGCACCCACGGTTCCTGAATGGCCAAGGCGGCGGCGATGGTCGTTGTCTCCCGCAGGCAATTTCTCTTTTGCGCCTCGATAAGAATACGGGCAATACAGGGATCAATCGGCAGCGTCGCCATGAAGTGGCCACTCTCGGTCAGGACACGGTTTTTATCCATAGCCCCGAGCTCGAACAGCAGCCGGTAACCGTCGCGGATGGCGGCGGGGCGCGGCGGGTCAAGGAAGGGAAAATCCTCCGGCCCGCCCAAGCCTTGGGCCGCCATGCGCAGGATGACGTCGGCCAGATTGGCCCGCTGGATTTCTGGCAAGGTGTAGGCGTCCCGCTGCTCGTAATCCTCCTGCGAATAGAGGCGGACGCAGATGCCTGGCCCGACGCGGCCACAACGGCCCTGGCGCTGATCACAACTGGCGCGGGAAACTGGCCGCACCGGCAGGCTGGTGGTGCGGGCGCGGGCGTTATAGGCGGCGATGCGGGCGAGACCGCTATCGACGACGTAGCGAATGCCTGGCACGGTAATTGATGTCTCGGCGACATTGGTGGCAATGACGATCTTGCGTCCCAATACCGGCTGAAACACCCGCTGCTGGTCGGCGGCGGCCAGGCGGCCAAACATCGGCAAGACCGTGGCCTTCTTGATTTTCGCCTCAAGCAGGCCACAGCACTCGCGGACATCGCGCTCGGTCGGCAAAAAGGCGAGAATATCGCCTTCAGGTCCGGCGGCGAGACCCATAATTTCCTGGGCGCAGTGCTCGACATAGCCTTCGGCCTCGCCCTCTTTTTCCGTTTCAAACGGGCGGTAGCGCAGCGTCACCGGGAAGATCCGGCCAGGGATGGTGATGGTTGGGGCGCCAGCGAAATGCCTGGAAAAAGCCGCGGTATCGATGGTTGCCGAGGTGATAATCACCTTCAGGCCAGGGCGGAGCGGCAGCAGTTTTTTCAGATAGCCGATGAGAAAATCGATATTCAGGCTGCGCTCATGCGCCTCGTCAATGATGATGACGCGGTAGCGGCGCAGGCGCGGATTCGTCCTGATTTCAGCCAGCAAGACGCCGTCGGTCATGAATTTGATGCGGGTGGCCGGGCTGGTATAATCGTGAAAGCGGATCTTGTAACCGACCAGGAAACCCTTGTCGCCCAACTCGTCACGCACACGCTGGGCGACGGTGGCGGCGGCGACGCGGCGGGGCTGGGTACAGCCAATCAGGCTTTTTTCATCCGGGAACAGTTCGAGGCAGAAGCGCGGCAACTGGGTGGTCTTGCCGCTGCCGGTGTCGCCGGCGACCACCACCACCTGATGGTCGCGGATGGCCTCTTGCAGCTCTTTCTTATAGGCGATAATCGGTAAGTCGTTGGTCATTCTAACGGGAAAATCTCCAAATCGATGTGGCTGGCGGCGGCAAAAATATGGTACAAAGGCGGCGCCGCCAGGGCGTTGAAGCCATTTAATTGCACAACGGCGGCTCTTGCAATAAGCGCGTGCCGTCACTAAACAAAATAATGGAGTTAACTATGCAGGTGCGCAAAGCGGTTATCCCCGTCGCCGGGCTGGGGACGCGGTTTTTACCGGCGACCAAGGCCATTCCCAAAGAAATGCTGACCATCGTTGACCGGCCAACCATCCAATATATTGTCGAGGAGGTGGTGGCCTCCGGCATCGAGCAGGTCATTTTTATCACCAGCGAGGGCAAATCGGCCATTGAGAACCATTTCGACTACAACTTCCAGCTTGATCAGACGCTGCGCGACAAAAAGAAGATAGTCCTCGGCGAGGAACTGAGCCATATTTCGAACCTGATTGATATTATCTCGGTGCGTCAGAAAAAACCGCTTGGCCTGGGGCACGCCATCTGCACCACAAAAAATGTCGTCGGCGACGAGCCGTTCATGGTGCTGTTGGGCGACGACCTGGTGCAGAGCAGCACGCCCTGCGCCAAGCAGATGCTTAATCTTTTTGAGGATGTCGGCGAATCGATCGTCGCCGTGCAGCGGGTGCCGATGTCCGAGACCCACCAGTATGGCATCGTTGAGGGCGAAAGGGACCAGGAGCGGCCACGCACCCACAAGGTCTCGCGCATGATCGAAAAGCCGCCCCCTGGCGCCTCCGACTCCGACCTGGCCATCATTGGCCGCTACAT
>JAIRRG010000163.1 GCA_031256095.1 Desulfobulbaceae bacterium | reverse complement strand
GGTTCTGGTCATGTCATGTCCCCATGGGCCCAGTCTCGGCAATTGCGGCCCGCCGCATCCAGGTGAGAAGGTCGCCGCCGTCGCGCACCAGGCTTTCGCCGATCAGGGCGGCGGTGATGCCGGCCTCAGCCAGGCGGCGCATGTCGTCAGGTGCTTGCAGGCCGGATTCGCTGACCACGGCGATACCGGGCGGAATCAATTGTTTCAGGCGGAAGGTGGTTTCGATATCGACGGTGAAATCATTCAGGTTGCGGTTGTTGATGCCAATCAGTTGGCCGCCTGCCGCCAGCGCCCGCTTTACCTCGTGCTCGTCATGCGCTTCCAGCAAGGCGTCCATGCCCAGGGCTACCGCCCGTTGCCGGAAATCGCGCAATTGCTGGTTATCCAGGATGGCCGCGATCAACAGAATGGCGTCGGCGCCAAGGGCGCTCGCCTCGTCGATCTGCGTGGCGTCAATGATGAAATCCTTGCGCAAGACCGGCAAATCCACCGCCTGCCGCACCCGCATCAGATAGGCGGGCGACCCTTGAAAGAAGTCGGCGTCGGTCAAAACCGAAATTGCCTGCGCCCCCAGCCGCCGATAACCACCGGCGATTTCCTCCGGGTTGAAATCGGCGCGGATCAAGCCCTTGGAAGGTGAGGCTTTTTTCACTTCGGCGATGATAGAAACTCCTGGCGCCTCAAGAAGAGCCTGACGGAAGGGGCGGCGCGGCGGCAACGGTTTACCCACAAATTCTTCCGGGATGCGGATGCCTTCTCGCTTGAGCTTGGCGACTTCTTCTTTTTTGCGGGCGACGATGGTATCAAGGATCATGGGTGAGGAGTACTCCTCTTTTGCGCCAGCCTTTTGTCTTGATGATTCATGTCATCCTCCCAGGCCTCCGCCTATTTTGGTAGATGACACAGTTCAGAGGACAGCGCCTCGGTTGTGCCATTTATCAGACTTTCTTGATTTTACAAATGGAACTCAGAACCAATAATAATATTGGCAAACATTCCATGTAATCCGGCTAAAAACACCTTTTGAACAGTGTCGGCTGGCAATTTGGTATTATTAAAGGATAAATCTTTTGTGGCACAACCATCAGCTAAAAGTGTTATGGGAGTACCATAATCTTTCGCCGCCCGGACGGTTGTATCGACACACATATGCGTCATCATGCCGCATACGACTAATTCAGCAATCCGCTTTTCTTTAATTATGGTGTTGAGGTTTGTATTGTAAAAGCTATTGGGCGCGTGTTTCACAACTACGCTTTCGCCATAAAGCGGCGTTAGGCGTTCATGAATCCGGCAGCCCTCCGTATCCGGCAGAAAAAATGGAGCTCCCGCCCGCGTATTAATATGCTGAACATGAATAACAGGTAACCCGGCGTCTCTGAATTTTTTCAATACCATTTCAGCCACCTGAAGCGCTTTTTCAGGAACCACTAATTCGGACTTTCCACCCGAAAAATAATCATTTTGAATATCAATGAGCAAAAGAGCTTTACACATTTGATTCATGATTCCTTTCCCATATTTTTATTTATTGATAGTCCTTGTTTGCTCGCTACTCAATGTAAATGTATATCCTCTCTTGGCAAAGCCAAAATGCTCATAAAAAGCATGTGATTTTTCTCTGTGAAAATTAGCGTCTAATTCGATCGCGGCGCATTTTTTACTGTCGGCATATGAAGCCACTTGATTCAATAATTTCGTGCCGATTCCGCTTCCGCGCATTGCCTCGTTAACGACCAAGGTCGAAATATAGCAGACCCGTCCAGCGTGATAAAAGTTATTACTTATTACCCCGGCGACAAATCCCGTCACTCCCTTATTGACTTCAGCGACAAACGAGAAATCACAAGGAGATACAAGGACATTTTTGAATACGGACAACAAAGCTTCTCTGCCTAAACCTTTATCCTGCCAAAGCGATTGCAGCAATGGATAGACCGCTTCGAAATCATGTTCATGCGTAGCTCTAACATTTACTGGCAAAGTATATCACCAAGTATCCGACCTGCTTGTTCAGCACTTAATTGCATGTCATTCTCCTTGGCTGACGCCTATTCTAGCAGATGACATTGTTTAAATTGTATCCTGGAAATCGGTTTTTCGACAACGCTCAGTGCTGCGTCCGGTAAAATGCTACCAGCTCTTCCAGTTTTTCCATCGCCGCGCCGGAGGCGATGATTTTACGCGCCAGGTCGATGCCCTCAGCCATATCCGCCGCTTTGCCCGCCGCCATCAGCGCCGCCCCGGCGTTCATTGCCACCATGTCGGCCTTCGGGCCTTCTTCGCCAGATAAAACCGCTTTCACCTGCGCCGCCGCCGCCGCGCCGTTTTCGCCGCCGCGAATATCAGCCAGGGTGGCGCGTTGCAGGCCGAATTGCTCCGGTGTCACCGTATAGCAATCGACCCGGCCATCGTAGCCGTCGGCGATCTGGGTGGCTCCCGTGATAGTGATTTCATCAAGACTGCCCTGGCCGGAGTCGCCGCAGACGATCAAGACCCGCTTCATCTTCAGGCGTACCAGAACTTCGGCCAGTACCTTGGTCAGGCCCGGTTCGTAGACGCCGGAGACCTGGACGTTGGCCCCCGCTGGGTTGGTCATCGGCCCCAAAATGTTGAAGATGGTGCGGATGCCAATTTCCCGCCTGGGGGTGATGGCGTGGCGCATCGCCCCATGCAAGAGCGGCGCAAAAAGGAAGCCAATGCCGACGCGGCGCACGCAGTCGGCGACTTTCTCCGGCGGCAAGGCCAGGTCAACACCCAAGGCTTCGAGCACATCGGCGCTGCCGCAGTGTGACGAGACGGCGCGGTTGCCGTGTTTGGCCACGGTGATGCCGCCAGCGGCGATGACGAAGGCTGAAGTCGACGAGACGTTGAAGGTGCCGGCGCAGTCGCCGCCGGTGCCGACAATATCAAGCAGGACACCGTCACCGCTGGTATTGACGCCGGTATCGACGAAGGTGGCCTTGCGCCGCATCACCCGCACCGCTCCCGTGATTTCATCGACCGTTTCCCCTTTCATGCGTAAGGCGGTGATGAATGAGCCAATCTGGGCCGGGCTGGCGCCACCGCTCATGATTTCATCCATCACCTCGCGCATGTCATCTTCCGACAGATGGCGCCCGGCGACAACCTGGCTAATGGCTTCCCTGGTATTCATCGTCTCCTCATCTCAGCGGCGCAGCATATCCGGATAGGCCGGGTCCATGAAATTTTTCAGCAGGCCGGCGCCCGCCGGCGTCATGATCGATTCGGGATGAAACTGAACGCCTTCCACGGCCAGGGTCCGGTGGCGCAGGCCCATCAGTTCGCCGTTTTCGCTGCGGCAGGTCACTTCCAGGCAAGCGGGCAGAGATGCCTCATCGGTGACCAAGGAATGGTAGCGCATACCGGCAAATGGATTGGGCAGACCAGTGAATACACCGCGGCCATCATGATGCATCGAGCTGGTCTTGCCGTGCATCAGCCTTGCCGCCGGCACGGTCTTGCCGCCAAAGGCCTCGCCCACCGATTGATGGCCAAGGCAGACGCCAAGGATGGGTATAATACCCGCGAAACGGGCGATGACGGCAACCGAGATGCCCGCTTCTTTCGGTGTGCATGGCCCGGGCGAAATCAACAGGCGGCGTGGGGCCAGATTGGCGATTTCATCAAGACTGATGGTGTCGTTGCGAACAACCAAAATCTCTTCGTCTCTTTTGCTATCCAGCAGAAAAGTCGCCACAGTCTGGACAATGTTGTAGGTGAACGAGTCGTAGTTGTCAATGATCAAGAGCATGACGAAAATCCCTTGCCGGCCAGTTCCACCGCCCGCCTCATGGCCATCGACTTGTTGATTGTTTCCCGATATTCACAGTCAGGATCCGAGTCGGCGACGATGCCGGCCCCGGCCTGAATCGACAGTACGCCTTCGTGGGCGATCATGGTGCGGATGGTGATACAGAAATCCATGGCGCCGCCAAAACCAAAATAACCAACGGCGCCGGCATACGGCCCGCGGCGTTCCGGCTCCAGTTCGTCGATGATTTCCATAGCCCGGATCTTCGGGGCGCCACTGACCGTGCCGGCCGGGAAGCAGGCGGCAATAACATCGAACTGATCCTTCCCGGCGGCAAGCTTGCCGCGCACGCCACTGACCAGATGCATAACATGGCTGTAGCGCTCGACCACCATCAGGTCGCGCACGAGAACCGAGCCGCCTTGGGCAACGCGGCCAACATCGTTGCGGCCCAAATCAACGAGCATGACATGTTCGGCGCGTTCTTTCGGATCGGCCAAGAGTTCCTTCTCCAGCGCCAGGTCTTCCTCTTCGTCCTTGCCGCGGCGGCGGGTTCCGGCGATGGGCCGCAACTCAATTTCGTTGCCAGTCAGACGGACGAGAATCTCCGGCGACGAGCCGATCTGGACTACCTTACCCAGTTGCAGATAGAACAAGTAAGGGCTGGGATTGATTTGCCGCAGGGCGCGGTAGAGGCGCATCGGCGGCAGTACGGTTTGGGCCTGAAAACGCTGCGACAGCACGACTTGGATGATGTCGCCGGCCAGGATGTATTCCTTGGCCCGTTCGACCATGGCGCGGAAATTGTCCGCTGTCATATTGGCGGTAAATTCCGGTTGAGCCATGGGCGCATGGCTTTCTTCGCGGAAGCGGGTGGGCAATGGGCCTTGCAGCTGGGCGATCAGCGCACGCAGGCGGTCGATGGCGTCGGCGTAAGCGGCGGGCGCCTCTTCCGGGCCGGAAAGTTTTACCCAACAAATAAGCGTCGCTTTCTGCCGCAAGCTGTCGTGGGCCAAAAGCAGGCGTGGCAGCATAAAGGTGGCATCGGCGCCAGGGAGGGGCGGGCGATTGTCGGGCAGATTTTCCAGCGAACGTACCACGTCATAGCCAAGATAACCAACCAGCCCGCCGCAAAAACGCGGCAGGCCAGGAACCTCGGCGGCGGCTAGCTCAGCGAGCAACTGGCGTAGGGCGGGCAGCGGCTGGCCGGGGAAGGGGCGTTTTATCCCATCCTTGCCTTCACTAACGGTGACGCCGCCGTCCTCAATGGTTGCGGAAAGAATGGGATCACAGCCGATGAACGACCAGCGGCCCCATTTTTCGCCGCCTTCCAGGCTTTCAAAGAGAAACTTATCGCCGTAGCCCTCGGTCATTTTCGCGAACAAAGTCAAAGGCGTGTCAAGGTCGGCGACGATTTCCGTGGCCACCGGCAGCAAGCGGTGCTTGGCGGCAAGTTCCTGGAACCTGGCCGCATCTGGGAAAAATGACTGGTCGGACATGGGAAACCTTGGCGGCGTCAAAAACAAGGGAGGTATCTCTCCGCCCGCAAAAAATCGCTGGGTGAGACGGAGCGCCTGGTCGAAGGCATCAGCAAGGCATCAAACAAGACAGGCCACGGAACCAGATGATTCCGTGGCCTGTACATGATGATATGAGCGCCGACATCAAGCGCGGATAAGCTTAGGCTTCCGCGGTGGTCGCGGCCATCATGGCATTGACTTTCTTGGTCAGCCGGGAAATCCGCCGGGAAGCGTTCTTCTTGTGGATCGTGCCCTTGGAAGCGGTCTTGGCGATAACGGAAACCGCCTTGCGCAAAATCTCCGGCGCATTCTCCTGGGAACCGGCGGTCACCATCTCGTTGACATCGCGGATGGCGCTCTTCATCCGCGACTTGTTCATGCGGTTACGCGCCCGCCGCGCCTGCGACTGACGATTTCTCTTTTCGGCTGATTTATGGTTGGCCACGAATTTTCTCCTTTACTCGACAGATTACGCCCGATGGCAACAAAACAGAGCAAAATACAAAGAAACTATAATAGCTTATTTCTCGCCGAAGTCAAGAAAGCCATTTGGGAAAGGTCCGGGCGTTTGGCTATTCCACCCTATTGTATTGTTGGGTTTTGCTCCCCCACTATTTAACCTATGCGAGCTGGATGCGGTTCGGGAAGGAAACCTCCAAGACGACGCACCCTTCATCAGTCTTGAATGGGCCATGCAGTTCGCCGGGCGGACGACTTGCATAGTCGCCGGCGGTAAGCCATTGGCCGAACGCCGCATCGTACAAACGACCGCTGACTATGAATACCTCTTCGGGATAGGCGTGCGTTTTCCCGCCAAAAAGGGTGGTATCCGCGCCGGGAAGAAATCGCGTAAGCCTCGTGTATTCTCCGGTGACCTCATCAATGCTGAGCGTGATTTCTTCGGCCACACCCTCCAAACCTGAAACTGAGGTCCATCTGGTATTGCTCTCTGGATTTAGTGCGTTCCAGTAAGTGATGATCGTCTTTGCCATTTATCGGTCCTCCACGAGTTGCTCATTGCAGCGCATAAGATGGATAGGTAGAGCGCAATGAAATCCATCATCGTTTTTGCTCATCAATGCCGTCAACCAGGACTAGGTTATACGAGTCAAAGCTTTATCGCGGACTTCCAACACCAGCGCATATTCCGGGGAGCGATAGCAAACCCGCGCCTGCTCAATATCTGGAAATTCGACAATGATAAGCGAGGTAGGATGGATTGAGCAAAATGTTAGTCTATACGCTCCAAAAAAGCAAGACGGACGGCGCGGCTTTTTTGAATCCGTCGTCTTACTCTCCATTCGCCAGTTCTACCTCCCCCATTGCCAGCGCCTGTCTCAAAAAAATGGCATTGCGCACCCTGCCTGGCAAGACCGCCAAGAACGCAGCCAACA
>JAIRRG010000086.1 GCA_031256095.1 Desulfobulbaceae bacterium | reverse complement strand
CGAAACCCTGGTCGGCGGACGGCGGCATGAGGAACGCTATGAGGAGGAAAACAGTTTAATTCCGGTCTTGGCCGACATCAGCCACACTCTCGGCCTTGCCGGTCAGCCGGTTTACACGGAAACTCTGCGTCCGCTGGGCGGCATCCCACAACTGGAAGAAGACGCGGCCAAGTTGCTGGCCTGGCGTGATCGGCTGGTGGCTGAAAATCCCGGTCTCTTCGTCTGCGGATGCGGCTGGAACGGCATCGGTGTCAACGACATGATCAAAACGGCCAAGGCTGTGGCCACGGCTCGTTTGGCCGGAGAAAATCCGAGGCCGGCCACGGAAGTGAAGAAAATTTATTTTTAATCACCCCTCCCGGCGCCGTTCCATTTCCTTTTTCAGCATCGCTTCAATACCAGCCAGCTTTTCCTGCTGCTTGCGGGCAAATTCAGCCTGGAGGCTGGAAATTTTTTGCTCACCACTCTTCTTCTCGGCCTGAAAACGCTCCAGCTCCCTTGCCAGTGCGTCTTTGGCCTCTTCCTGGCGCGGCAGGTTTTCCAGGGCCAGGTGGTTGGCCACCGTCATTTTTACTGTGAACGGGTCGGCCACGGTTTCGATGATCCTCAACGCCTCCAGTTTGCGGCGCAGGGCATGTCCGGCCTCGTCCGAAATACGCAGCATGGCGCCAACCTCTTCAACGCTGGGCGGACTGTTTTTCTGATGCCGTAAAACGCGGATGGCGGCGACAAAAAGATGGGCTTCGTTGTATGGGTCCATGGCATTTTGATCGAGTTAAAGGCAGGTAAAGGCGGTGGCGATATTTGGCCGCCAGTGTACCAGAGCGCCAAAAAAATACGAGTCACGCCAAGCGTATCCGCTCGAAATGTTCTTCAGGCCGGGGAAAATGAGGGAAAAGTTGGAGCATCGAGGCGCTACCACACTGTAACAGACGACGACCGTCTGTTACCTTTTCGTAACGTGGCGGCGGCGCAATCCTGTCAAGGCCGCACGGAATCAGCCATTTTCAGGGCGGGAACAATCCTTGCAGCTTTTTTTTATGTATCTGGAAAACCGTCATCGGACAGGCATTTTTTTCCACCACTGTTTCAAAACATTTTCTCAGAAGGAGGGGAAAGGTGAAAACAGGAATCCGCATGAAGATTGTCGCCCTATTGGCCGTAAGCCTCCTCGCCGCAAGCGGTGTGGCCTTCGCGGCGGCGGCTAAAAAAACACCGGCCAAACCGGCGCCCGGCCATCCGCCACTGTCAGCCCAGGAAATGCTGGTCGACTGCGCCGAATGTCACAAGGCAGCGACACCGGAAATTGAAAAGGAATGGTACGACTCGAAGCATGGCCTAGCCATGGTCAAATGCTACCAATGCCACGGCAGTTTCGAGAATTTCGTGGTGACGCCATCACCTGGCGCCTGCGCCGCCTGCCACGCCGACCGACTGGCCAAATGCCCGCAAAACAAAGCCTGTTGGCAATGCCATATTCCCCACACATTCGCCGCGAAAAAATGAGACTCAGGAGGTACACCTATGAATAAAACGCGACGTGACTTCATCAAAAAGGCTGCGGCCCTGTCCGCCGCTTCCTGTGTCGGCATCCACTTGCCCTTTAGTCTCGCCGAAGCGAAAAAAGCCGACGCCGGCGTCAGTTGGCATCGCGGTTCCTGCCGCCTCTGCGGCGTTGGCTGCCGCCTGGAACTGGGCGTAAAGGGCGGCCAGCCCATTGGCTTGCGCGGCGTTGCCGAGGCCCGCACCAACTTTGGCTATTTGTGCATGAAGGGAATGAGTTTTTGGAAGTGTATGCGCCATCCCGACCGGCTGACTAAACCGCTTTACCGCGCCAAAAAGACCGATAAATTCAAAGAAATTTCCTGGGAGAAGGCCATTGATTTGGCCGCCGAAGCCTTCGCCCAAGCCTACAAAGACGGCGGCAGCAGCGCCGTCGCTTACTACGGCAGCGGTCAGGCCCTGACCGAGGAAACTTACCTCTTCCAGAAGATCATGCGCGGCGGCCTGCGTTCGAACAACGTCGAGGGCAATCCGCGCCTGTGCATGGCCAGCGCCGTTGGCGGCTACCAGACTTCGTTCGGCGCCGATGAACCGATTGGCGGTTATGCCGACATTGAGAAAGCTTTTTGCTTTTTCATCATCGGCTCGAACACTGCCGAGGCGCATCCAGTGCTGTTCAGGCGAATCATGCGGCGCAAACTCGACAACCCCGATGCGGTCAAGGTGATCAATGTTGATCCGCGCATCACGCAGACCTCGCGCATCGCCGACAAGCATCTGCAATTCAAGCCTGGCACCGATCTGGCCCTTCTCAACGGCATGGCTCACGTCATTCTCGACGAAAAACTCTATAATGAGGATTTCATCAAGAAATACACCACCTTCCACCAGGGTGACAAGGTGGTTGACCTCGAGGCCTACCGCGCCCAAGTGAGCAAATACACGCCAGAGGAGGTCGCCCGCCTCTGCGGCGGCGTTTTCACAGCCGACGACGTGCGCACGGTGGCCCGTTGGTTCGCCGCTTCGAAAGGCACAGTCAGTTTATGGACGATGGGCCTGAATCAGCGCAAGCAGGGCGTCTTCGTCAACAATCTCGTCCACAACCTGCACATTTTAACCGGTCAGTTGCTGAAAGATGGTGCCGACAGCCTGTCGCTGACCGGCCAGCCGAACGCCTGCGGCGGTGTGCGCGAGGCGGGCGGCCTCTGCCACATCTTGCCGGGACACCGGCCCATTGAAAAGGAGAAGATGCGCAACCAGGTGGAAACCGCCTGGGGCCTGCCGCTGGGGCGCATCCCCGACGGCGGCGGCCTGCACACGATGGCCATGTTCCAAGCCCTGAACGACGGCAAGATCAAGGCGATCTGGATCAACTGCACCTCGCCAGCCCAAAGCCTGCCCGATCTCGGCAAATATGAAGCCGGGTTCACGCGGGAAGACAATTTCATCGTTTGCACCGATATTTTCCCAACCCTGACCACCCAGCACGCCAATCTGATCCTACCGACCGCCTTTCATTTTGAAAAGACCGGCGTCTACGGCTGCACCGAAAGGCGTTCGCAGTTGACCAAGAAGGCGATCAATCCCCCTGGCCAGGCTAAACCAGAGGTGTGGATCGCTCGCCAATGGGCGAAAAAGCTGGCGGAAAAACTGACCGATCCGCTTGTCGCCCAGTGTGTGAAAGATTTCGACGGTCTGGAGGAAGGCTATGCCCTGCCGAAGGCGATCTGGGACGAATACAGCCAGAAACTCACGGCTGGCCGTGACAACGATCTACGCGGCGCCACCTACGCGGTACTGGAACAGATGGCCGACGGCGCCCAGTGGCCAGTGCCAACCGAAGAATACGCCAAAACCGGTGGCACGGTGAAAAAGTTCGTCAAAGGCCGTGACCCGCTGGCTGACAAAGAATCGAAGAACGACCTGCCCTATCAGTTTTACGGGCCGGGCCATGAAGACCGCACCCTGTGGATCTGGCTGCGTGATCAGGGTGCGCCGGAAGAGGTGCCGGACGCCGAATATCCCTTCTACCTGTCCACCGGGCGCATCATTGATCATTGGCATACCATGTCGATGACGGGCCGGATTCCGGAGCTGCTGCAAGCCAATCCTTACGCCTACGTCGAAATCAACCCGAAGGATGCCGCGCGCCTGGGTATCAAGCCCAACGATATGGTTGAGGTGAAATCGCGGCGCGGCGTCAACCGCTTGCCCGCGAAAGTGATTGACGGGCCTATGGAAGGTATGGTCTTCGTTTACTGGCATGATCAGCATCCCGACCGGCTGATCAACAGGTTGACGATCGACGCCGTAGATGCCGCCTCGAAGGAGCCGGAATTCAAGATCTGCGCCGTGCAGGTGAAACGGCTCTCTGGGCCAGAGGCGCTGAAGCCGTATCTGGTGTAAGCTGCGAAACCTTCGCCGCGATGGGATGATAGATCCTGTTGCGGCGAGGGATGGCGAAAAAAGATGTTAGATATCAGGTGATTGAAACTCATGAATTTTTTGCACAGCATTGCTCTCTCCGATAGGATTGCCCTTGCTAAACGCGTTGAGACGGAACCGGAGGCGGCACAGTATTTCAAGACACAGATGTACCCAGCTATCACGCAAGCACTTGCCAACGCCATGACTGCCTGCTTCCCTCCAGAAAAACCCAACCCTGGTAAATTCACGGTTGTGGCAAATGTGTCACGGGAGGGGAAGTTCGTGAATATCGACTATGAACCCAAGTCTGAAGCGGTGGCTTGTGTGGCGAATGCCATAGCTGGGTTCCACACCCCTCCGCCGGTCATGCATGAGCTTCTGCCAATAGTCATCGAAATGTCTGTAGTCCCCTAAAAATGCGCTCTACCCTACATCAAGATAGGGCGCAAAAGCGAAGTGCGCCGAACCTAGATGCCGAGGAGGAAATATGCCCGAAGGCATCAATGTTGCCTTGCTTCCCATTTTACGGGAATTTCATTGCCCAGCAGCTTGCAGACGGCGAGCCTGAAATCTGAACATTTCATTGATCATAAAAAAGAAGGATTTCCCATGCCCATCGCCGGAGTCGTCATTAGCGTCAAACCGGAAGAAACCGAGGAAGCGGCGCGCTTGCTGACCAAGGCCGCCGGGATTGAGATACACGGCAGCGACTCTCAGGGCCATATTGTCGCCGTGCTTGAGGCTGAGTCATTAAAAGCCATGGAAAAGCTGGTTGACTGCATCAACGCCCTGCCGCCGATCCTCAACGTCGGCCTGACCTACATCAACACTGAAGACGAAGATTTTACCAAGAGTGACAAGGGCGGCAATGCCGCGCCGTCGCCGCTCTCCCCGGGCCGCTGGCGGGTGTGAACCGGCGGCTACCGCGTTGACAACTGCCCAGGCCAGGCACGGCTCTTATGCTGGCGGTAGATAAAAATCCGTGTCCGAATATGATCAAAATAACCGGCCGCCACAACACGGCCATCTGCCACCTCAGTACCCTTGACGCCATCGCCCGCGAGCAGATTGAAACGCTCTGCAACCGCGTCGAATTCAGCGACTGCAAAATTTGCGTCATGCCGGACGCGCACGCTGGCCTGGGCTGTACCATCGGCACCACCATGACCATCAGCGATAAAATCGTTCCCGGCATGGTCGGCGTCGACATCGGCTGCGGCATCGAAATGGTTCGACTGGCGGAAAAGGAAATCGACTTCACGGCCCTGGACAAACTCATACGCCGCGAGATTCCCTCCGGCTTCGCCATTCGCAAAAACCACCATCCGCTCAACCAAAAAATTGACCTGAAGGAGCTGCACTGCGCCCGCTTGGTCAATTTCGAACGGGCCAGGTGCAGCATCGGCACCCTTGGCGGCGGTAACCATTTTATCGAAATCGACCGTGCCGATGGCGGCGCACTGTACCTGGTCGTCCACTCTGGCAGCCGTCATCTCGGCACCGAAGTTGCCAAACACTATCAGGACGAAGCCTACAAAACCCTTTGCGGCGGGGGCAAACGGCAAATCGAGGGAACCATCGCCGTTCTAAAAGCTGAAGGCAGGAGCCGCGAGATTGCCCCAGCGATAAAGGCCCTGAAATCGCCGAGCAAAGACGGCTATCCGCAAGACCTGGCCTACGTCAGCGGCAAGCTCTTTGACGATTACCTCGACGATATGAAAATCGTGCAGCGTTTCGCGGCCCTCAACCGCCAGGCAATGTGCGAAATCATCCTGCATGGCCTGAGACTAACCGAAACCGACCGTTTCACGACCATTCACAATTACATCGACATCAAGACGATGATTCTGCGTAAAGGCGCGGTGTCGGCCAAGCGTGGCGAACGGCTCTTGATTCCGCTCAACATGCGCGATGGCGGCCTGATCTGTGTCGGCAAGGGCAATGACGACTGGAACCAATCCGCCCCGCATGGCGCTGGCCGCCTGATGAGCCGCTCACAGGCGCTAAAAACACTATCGATGGACGAATATCAGGCCGGGATGCAAAGCATTTTTACCACGTCGGTAACCCGGCGGACGCTCGACGAATCGCCGATGGCTTACAGGAGCATTGACGAAATCACCAGTCATATCGAGTCAACGGCTGAGATCGTTGCGCGGATGCGCCCAGTGTACAACTTCAAGGCCAATGATTAAGATGCTAAGATGCGCCTGTTCATTGCCATAAACTTTGGCGGCGAGACGCGGGCACGTCTGACCGGCCTGCGTGATCAACTGCGTTCGCGCTCACAAGGCGGCAACTTCAGCCGGACGGAAAACCTGCACCTGACCTTGGCCTTTCTTGGCGAATGCGGCCAGCAGCGGGCCGATGTCACGAAAGCGGCCATGAGCGTCATACGGTTTCAGCCGTTTGACATCATCATCGAGCGCCTCGGCCGCTGCAAAGGCAACGGTGGCGATTTGTGGTGGATAGGCCTGGCCGCCTGCGAAACCCTCGTCGCCTTGCAAGGCCAATTAGCAGCCAGGCTTATGGCGGCGGGATGGACCTTGGAAAAGGGTCCCTACCACCCGCACATCACGCTGGGCCGCCGGGTTATCACCGGGGCCACGCCTTGGAAGATTGAGCCCTTCGGCGAAACCGTCAGCACCATCGACCTGATGCAATCGCAGCGGCTGGATGGCGGGCTGCGGTATACATCAATCCACAGTCACACAGCCAAGCAGCATCTTGTTGAATAAAGAAGCTGGGTTTACTATATAGAATTTCAGAAATAAGGCATGAAGCGCGTCTTTATGCCTTTTTGCTTTTGGGGCCGCGGGCCCCTTTTGCGGGGACAATTTTTATGCTCTGGGACGACGCCGGTAAGCCGCGCCATGAATGCGGCCTGTGCGGGATTTATCATCATGAAGACGCGGCGAAGCTGGCCTATTTCGGCCTCTTCGCCCTGCAGCACCGGGGTCAGGAAAGCGCCGGCATTGCCGCCTATGACGGCCAGACGGTGCGCGTGCACAAGGCGATGGGCCTGGTGCCCGATGTCTTTTCCGAGACCACTTTGCGGGGGTTGCCCGGCGACACAGCCATTGGCCATGTCCGCTATTCAACCACCGGCGCTTCGAACGTCATCAATACCCAGCCGCTTATGGTCACCCACAAGGGCGACCTGCTGACGGTGGCCCACAATGGCAACCTGGTCAACAGCATAAGTCTTAGACAGGAATTGGAAGAGCGCGGCTCGATCTTCCAGACCACCATGGATAGCGAGATTGTCCTGCATCTGATGGCGAGAAACGCCGGGGAGGAACTGGATCGGGCCCTTAGCAAAACCTTCACGGCCGTGAAAGGCGCCTGTTCGGCCTTGATGCTGGCCAGGGGCAAGATGATCGCGGTGCGCGACCCGGATGGTTTTAGACCCCTGTGCATCGGCAAATTATATAGCGGCGGCTACATCGTTGCCTCCGAGACCTGCGCCATCGACCTGGTCGGCGGTTATTATCTACGAGATGTCGAGCCCGGCGAAGTGGTGATCTTTTCGGGCGGCGAAGAGCCGCGTTCACTCTTCCCCTGGCCCAAGCAGAACAGCCACTTCTGTATCTTCGAGCAGGTTTATTTCGCGCGCCCGGATTCAGATATCTTTGGCATCAACGTCTATTCCACCCGCAAACGGATGGGCGAGATCCTGGCCCGCGAGGCGAAAATCGACGCCGATTTTGTCATGCCCTTTCCCGATTCCGGCAACTACGCCGCCATCGGTTATTCGCGGGCTTCCGGCATCCCGCTGGAAATGGGCGTCATCCGCAACCACTACGTTGGCCGGACCTTCATCCAGCCAACGCAATCCATGCGCGACTTCAATGTCCGGATCAAACTCAACCCGGTGCGCTCCTTGTTGCAAGGCAAACGGGTGATCATCGTTGAGGATTCGATCATCCGCGGCACCACCGGCAAAAGCCGGGTGCAATCTCTGCGTGACGCCGGGGCCAGAGAAATCCACATGGTAATCAGTTGCCCGCCGTCGCGCTTCCCTTGCTATTACGGGATAGATTTTCCGTCATCGTCGCAACTCATCGCCGCCGAAAAGACTGTGGCCGAAATCGCCGATTACATTGGCCTCGACTCGCTGCATTACCTCAGCCTAGAAGGCATGGTTGAGGCTACCGGCCTAAAAAAAGAAGCGTTCTGCCTGGCCTGTTTCGATGGCAACTATCCAATAGAGCCAGACCGGGCCTTTCACAAGAGTGTCCTCGGCGGTGGCACTGATTAAGCGGACTGGCGCCGGTCTTGGATAGAATTCCATTTATAAATCAAAGATTATATAGTAGCCCATGTAATTGCGAGGAACAACGTAACGAAACAATCAATTTTTTCAATTTTTACAGCAAGATAGATTGCTTCGCTCCGCTCGCAACAACTCAGAAAATTATTCGAGTTTTAATTTATAAATTGTATAACAATAATGGCTTGCGGCCAGGTTTTGAGGGATAAACTAGAGTTTCGCGGAAGTTTTTCTTTTCGCCATCATTTTTCATTTTCCTTTCATCGTTTTTTCACAGTGCCCGATTACAAACGGCTCTCCAGAAGCGCTGAGGTTTTTCTTTCACCCCAACTATGGAGGCCGCCATGCCCGGAAGCCGTTTCACCCGCTGTATTTTCGCCCTATTGCCGCTGTTGATCTTTTGTTTGACGCCGTTTCCGGCCCAGTCGGCAGAAACGGACACTTCTCTCTCCCCTTATTTTTTTGTCGAATCGGGAAAAGCCGCTGAAGAGAACGCGGAAAATTTCCCGCTTCTTGAGACCCAAGCCGAAGTCAATATCACTGGCGTTATCGCCCAGGTAACGGTACGGCAGAAATACGCCAACCGCGGCAACCAACCGATCCACGCCCGCTACATCTTCCCCGGCTCGACGCGAGCCGCCGTCCATGGCCTGACTATGACCATTGGCGAGCGGGTGATCCGGGCGCAAATTAAAGAACGGCAGGCCGCCCAGGCGGTTTACGAACAGGCCAAACGCGAGGGAAAAAGCGCCGCCCTGCTGGCCCAGGAGCGGCCCAATGTCTTCAGCATGGCGGTAGCTAATATCCTGCCCGGCGATGTCATCGACGTCGAACTGGTCTACACTGAACTGCTGGTTCCGGAAAATGGCGTCTATGAATTTGTTTATCCAACGGTGGTTGGCCCGCGTTACAGCGGCGGCCACGAAGACCCAGCAAAAAGCCAGTGGGTGAAAAATCCCTACTTGAAAAAAGACAGCGACGCCAAAACCGGCTTTTCCATCCATACGCGGCTGGCCGCCGGTATGCCGGTCAAAGATATTTCCTCTCCGTCCCATGCGGTCAAAATCGATTACGAGTCCCCGGACACGGCCAACATCAACTTAAATGGCCAGGATTTCGGCGGCAACCGCGATTTTATCCTGCGTTACCGGCTGGATGGCGACGCCATCGCCACCGGCCTCATGCTCTTTGCCGGCAAAGACGAAAATTTCTTTCTCTTGATGGCTCAGCCGCCGCGGCGGCCCACGGTCAACCAGATTCCGCCGCGGGAATATATCTTCGTGGTCGATGTCTCCGGGTCAATGTCCGGATTTCCACTCGACACCTCGAAAAAACTGCTTGCCGACTTGATCGCTTCGCTGCGCCCGCAAGACCGTTTCAACATCATTTTTTTCTCTGGCGGCAATCAGGTAATGGCGCCGGCACCGGTGGCGGCAACGGCGGAAAATACCCGGACGGCGCTGGCCATGCTGAATAATTTCCAGGGCGGCGGCGGCACCGAGTTGTTGCCGGCCCTGCGCACCGCCATGGCCATGCCGGTTAATGAAGGCGTCTCCCGCAGCGTCCTGGTGATCACTGACGGCTATGTCTCGGCGGAAAAAGAAGCGTTTTCGTTGATCCGGGAAAATCTCGGCCACAGTAACCTGTTCGCCTTCGGCATCGGCTCCGCCGTCAACCGTCACCTGATCGAAGGGCTGGCGGTGGCCGGAAACGGCACGCCTTTCATCGTCACCGATCCCGGCGAAGCGCCAGCCATGGCCAAACGTTTCCGCGACTCTATCTCGGCGCCGATACTAACGAACATCAAGGTCGCCTATGAAGGATTCGACGCCTACGACCTTGAGCCAGCGCACATCCCCGATCTTTTCGCCGAGCGTCCTCTGTTGGTTTTTGGCAAATGGCGCGGCCAGCGTCACGGGCGGATTGTCATTTCCGGGGTGAATGGCGATGGCATCTACAATCGGAGTTTCGCCGTGGGCGAGGCGCAAGCGGATGACAAGAACGCCGGTTTGCGCGCCCTGTGGGCCAGGGCCCGGCTGGCGCAGCTCTCCGATTATGGGGATGCGGGCGAAGACGCCGAGCAACAAGCCGCGATCGTCAAGCTTGGCCTGACCTATAATCTATTGACCGCCCATACCTCCTTTGTCGCCGTCGATGAGGTTGTCCGCAATACCGGTGGCACGGGTAAAGAGGTAAAACAGCCGTTGCCGCTGCCGCAAGGCGTCTCCGAGCTGGCTGTGCCGGAGCACAGTGTGCCGGAACCGGAGTTCTGTCTGCTGGCCCTTGCCGCTTTATTGACGGCCTGGCGTCTGGCAGGCAGTGCCAGGCGCGGCGCCGGTTCTAAAAAAATCAGGGTCATATCGAGCCAGCAATCATGAAAAAGCAGCCCGCTGCCGCCACTACCCGCGCCCGCATTTTGGCCATGGTCATGATCATCGCCGGAGTCATAGCTATTAAATGGTGCTTTTCCGACGCCAGCGCCACCCGCCTCGACTGGCTGCTACGCCCAGCCAACGAGCTGGTGGCATTTTTCTCCGGACTGACCTTCACGCGGCTCGAGGGCCTGGGTTATTACAACGCCAGCCAAGGAATCCTCATCGCCCCGGCCTGCTCCGGCCTCAACTTCTTTCTGATTTTGCTTGCCACCGGCTGGTGTCTGGCGGTCCGCTGCCCGCCACCAGCCAGGCTGGGCTGGTGGTTTCTTGGCATTGCCGCCAGCGCCTACGCTTTCGGCCTGGTCGCCAACAGCTGCCGGATCCTAGTTGCCATATCCCTGTACCGCTGGCGAATTGCATACGGCCTGTTCACTCCGGAACGCCTGCACCGCCTGGAAGGGGTGATTGTCTATTACTTTTGTCTTTGTTTGTTCGCCATGCTGCTGTCGGCGCTCTTGCACAGATGCCGTGGGCAGGCGGCGGATGTTTCCTCACGCCCGCGTCATGGCTGGCTCGCCGCTGGCCTCTATCTGCTCTTCACCCTGGGCATCCCTTTGGTCAACGGCGCGGCGGCCAGACCCGCCCTATTTATCGAACATGGCCTGACCGTGCTGGCGCTGGTTGTTGGCCTGGCCTTGGTGGTAAAAGTGTGGCAAAATCGCCAGCAGACGCGACAATAAACGGATATGAAAAAGCAATAATTTATCTATAAATATAGGAGTTTGCACAAAGTTGGCGGTTTCCGGCTTGTCTTGTCTGGTGCCGGTGGGTAGAGTAAAGTTTTGAGAAAAAACCTCACCCTCTCTGAGCCTTACCATGGCCGAGCAGCAATGAACTTTCATCATTCTTTTATATTGTTTTTGGTGAAGACTCTGGTCTTTGGCAAAATCTCCCGGCTCGGCGCACCGTTGCCGGAAAAAGGAGCGCCAGTTCTTTACCTTGGCTTTCACCGCAACGGCGCCGTCGATGGCTGGGTCTACGCCATCGCCCTTGCCCGCCCGGTCGAATTCATGGTGGCGGCCAAGCTAATGAAAAATCCCTTGGCGAAATTTTTTTTCTGGGGCCTTGAGGTAACGCGGCGCAGCGACGGAAACGCTCCCGTTTCCAACCGCCAAGCCCTTGGCGAGGCAACATCTTTGCTTGTTCAGGGCAATTCTCTTTTCATCTTTCCGGAAGGGACGAGCACACTCGGCCCCAAGCACCTCGAATTTATGAAAGGCGCCGCCCTCATCGCCGCCCGCGCTTGCAAAGAGCGCCCCGACCTGCGGGTTGTCCCTCTTTCAATTCGTTACGGCTCGCCCCCACTCTGGGGTGGTGACGTCGAGGTAATCGTGGGTCGGGCTTTGTCATCGACCGATTTCACCGATCCTTTCGAGGCGCAAAATCTCCACGAAACTTTTGCGGAAGCGCTCGAATCCCTGGACCCCGATTTCGCGTCGGAGGACGAGATGGAAGATGCCGGGCAAGTGGCCTCGCTCGCCTTTTCATTCATGCCGTATTCCGCAGCACTCCGTCTTGCTGTCAAGCTTTTACCAACAGAAGCGGCTAAGCTGTGGCGGAGCTACCAACAGGAAAGCGCCACTTGCAAAAAATGGCGGGGCGTCGCCATCTTCCCCGATGACGGAGCCGGGCGCGAAGCTCTAAAATTCTTGTTTTCCGGGGCTGCCGTTCTGGCCGCCACTCTGGTCAATTTTCTTCCCGTCGCTGCCGGCACATGGGCGGGACGCCGCCTTCCCGATGGCCCAAACGTAGTTTTGCTGTGGAAATCTTTGGCCTACCTCACCGTCTTTTTGATCTATACACCGCTGCTGTGGGGCGTTTTTTTCGCGTTGCTTCCAGGCAAGCTGGCCGCCTTCTTATGCGCCGCCCACCTCGGCGTCACGGTTTTGGGATGCAAATGGATAGAGCCATGCAGAAAATCCTCTGTTTCTTTGTGGAATTTTTTGTTTCACCGCGACCTGCGCGCCAAATATCAGGGCGTCAAGGAGGCGATTCGCAATGAGCTTATGGCGTGAATCATGGCGCGATTCTCTGATTCACGAGCGCGTCTTTGCCTGCTATGTCCTATTTACGCTAATCCGGCTGATCTATTCCGCCGGATTTTCTTCCCCGCACGTTCTCGTCTACTTCGGCTCGCTGGCACTGATGGCCGGGGGCGTTCTTCTCACCCGCCGCTACCCTTCGGTCTGGGCCTGGAGGGGGCGCCTGGTGATTTATCCGGTTTTGATGAATATCATGTTCGTCAATCTGCGCTGGGTGTCACCCCTCATCAACGACAGCAAAAAAGACGCCATCCTGTGGCAGATTGACAAATGGATAACAGGCGGCAGCCTGTCCGTCATGCTCGAGCCCCTGATCGCCCCGCCGCTGACTGAATTTTTCAGTTTCTGTTACATGTTTTTTATGGTTTATCTTTTTCTTTCCATCGTCGTCTGGCTGTTTTCCCCCACCCCGATCGCCCGGATTTTTTATGCCGGCCTGTTCAGCCTCTACGGGATTGGCTATTTCGGCTATACCTTGGTGCCAGCGGTCGGCCCCTATGCCGTCTACGCCTCGGAGTTCACAAGGCCGCTTAGCGGTTATTTCATGACGAATTTTCTCGCCTCGATCTATCCAACTGGCACCAATTACACGGATATTTTCCCCAGTCTGCACTGCGCGATCACCACCTATCTGCTCCTCTTCGACATGAAATGGAACCGTCGCCGCTTTTGGATATGCCTGGTTCCCAGTGTCGGCCTGCTCTTCTCAACGATTTACCTGCGCTATCACTATTTCGTCGACGTCCTCGCCGGCCTCGCCGTCGCCGCCGCCGCGCTTTTCATTGCCCATGCCGCTCGTTTGCGGGAAGAACGGTGTTCAAGGGAAAAAATAAATCGTAGTTGCTATCACGATAACAAATTAAAGGTATTACCATGATGATCCTGTCAGCAGCCGAAAACACAAGACATGCCTCAGGGGCAAAAGCCAATCGAAGAAACCATACATCGCGGTTAAGACAAACAAGCAAAAGGGGTGACCGGGTATGAATCAATATGTCGTGGATTTTGACAATCCAGAAGCCGAAAGCCTGGAACAAAGCGGCGGCAAAGGGGCAAACCTGGCCAAATTGAAAAGAGCTGGTTTTCCAGTACCGCCAGGATTTATCGTCACCTCACGTGGCTACGCTGACTTCATCGGCGACCGCCGCCAAATCGAAGAAGCGATAGCCGCCCTGCCGTTCGGCCATCCGGAAAAGCTGGTTGCGGCGGCAAGAGAGCTTCGCGCTACACTCTCGGCCTTGCCGCTGCCAGAGGCCGTGGCCTCGGAGGTGCGGACAGCTTTGCGAAAAGCGGGGAAAGGGGCGTATTCAGTCCGCTCCTCCTCGACGCTTGAAGACTTGGCGGGCGCCGCTTTCGCCGGACAACACGATACCTATCTCAACTGCAGCGGCGAGGACGAGATTCTCAGCAAAATTCGCGATTGCTTCGTCTCACTCTGGCAGGACCGCGCCATTTCTTACCGACACTCGAAGGGCTTCGCCCCGCAGATGGCAACGATGGCCGTGGTCGTTCAGAAGATGGTTCAGTGCCAGGTCGCCGGAGTTGGTTTTTCCATCGACCCGATAAGCGGGAAAAACACCATGCTGATCAACTCCAATTATGGGCTCGGCGAGTCCGTGGTTAGCGGCGAGGCCGAAGTCGATCAGTTTGTCATCGACCGGGACAGCCGGAAAATTGTCGATTCCTTCATCGCCAAAAAGACGGTGAAGATCATCTCCGATGGGGCACAGGGCACGAAAGGAATGGCGCCAAACGCCGAGGAATCGCTCAGGCCATCACTCGACGAACAACAGATAGCCGCGATTGCCGATCTCATGCTGCGGGTTGAGGGCTGGTTCCGTTTCCCGCAGGATATTGAATGGGGAATGGAAAAAGGCGCGCTGTACTTGCTCCAATCGCGCCCGATCACCAGCATTGCGCCGAGGTGGACGCGTGACGAATCCGCCGAACGCTATCCAACCGCGATGACGCCCCTGCCTTGGGATCTGATTGAAGAGGGTTTCCACAAGTCGATCGAATACTCTTTCAAATTGATGGGTTTCCCTCCCTTTGACGGCAAATGGTTCGCCATGTTCGACAACTACATCTATGGTGATCAGAACGCGGTCCGTTTCTACCTGGGCGCCCTGCCCTTCACCCCGATTGATGCCGAGAGCCTAAGGGCGGGAATATCCGAGTTTGCGAAAAAAAACGATTGGGCGCTCACCCTTCCTTCCGAGTGGATGCGGGGGCTCGATCGCTACCTGTTACGGCTGGGCGCGCTTAACTCCGAGCCCCTGGGCAAGACTCCAGCGGAATTGTGGGATTATATCCTCCGGGTCAGCGCCGGCGGCGAGGAATATTTCCGGCCCAACATCGCCATATCGATTACCCAGTCGGTACTGTACCGAAGCCTGCTCGGTTTTATTAAAATTTTCGCCCCCGAAAAGGCTATCTCGATCTTCGACAGGCTCACCGCCTACTGTGAGACAAAGACATCGCTTGTCAACAGAGAGTTGAAAAAACTGGCGGAACTGGCAGGGACCGAAAAAAACAGCGCCGGAAAAACGCTGGCGGAATTGATGCGGGGCTCCCGCTCAAATGCCCTCTTGACGCCGGGTATGTTGGACAATTATCCAAATTTTCACCAGGCTTTCCGGCGTTTTCTCCAAGACCATGGTCACCGCGAAGTGGAGGTCGACCCCTATATTCCCACCTGGTCCGGTGCTCCGTGGGTGGTGCTCGACAACATCAAGCTCATTCTGAACGCCCCGGCGCGAGAGGATGACATGCAGGTTAAAAAGAGCGCCTCGGAGGCCGAGAGTGAACTCTTCGCGATCCTGCCCGAGGATCTGCACCTCTTTTTCCGGGAAATCATCCGTTTGGTGCGTCTGTACACAGAATTGGATGACGTCGAGCATTACCAGACTACGCGCCTGCACTTGCCGATACGCCGGGGTTTGGAGGCGTTGGGGACGCTCCTCGCTGAACGGGGCATAGTCAATGATCCGTTGGACGTGTTTTTCGCGCGGAAAGCGACGCTGGAAGCGTGTGTAAATAGGGAAAGAACATGGGAAAACCTGGGTGAGGAGATACGCGCTAATAAAGAAGCATACCAGTTCAACAGGACAAGGTCGCCGCAATGGGTTTTGGGCGAGGAAGCAAACACCGCATCGTCAGGCGACGACAATGAACTGAACGGGCTGGCGGGCAGCCCCGGAATCGCTGAGGGCCCAGCCTTCATCATTGAGTCATCGGACGATTTCGCCTTGTTCCCGCATAGGGCGGTCCTGGTGGCAAGGACGACGAACCCGGCCTGGACGCCACTATTCTACGCGGCGGCGGCCTTGGTCACGGAGAGCGGCGGCCCACTGTCGCACGGGGCTGTGACCGCACGAGAAATGAAAATCCCCGCCGTCATGTCCGTCCGCGGCGTCATGAACGCCCTGAAAAACGGGGACAGAATCAGAGTTGACGGCGGCAGAGGCAAAGTCTATATGGCAATTGAGAAATAAAGCAAAAAGCCGTAGGTGGCTTAGTTGACGGCCACCTACCGAACGAAGATAGGGGGAAAATACCGAGTTAGTTTGACTACCAAATAGTCGAAGTTTCTCGCTGCCCATTGCCTGGAGTCCCGCCCGAGGCAGGCGACAGGCAGCGAGGGGGAAAACAGGGTTAGAAGCGGTAACCAACCGACAAGCCCCATACCCACGGATTAATGTTGACTGAGCCGATTTTCTCTCCGTCGAGCGTAACATCACCGCCCATCTGGATCCAACGGATATCAGCCGTTATCAACCAATTATGGGGGAGATTGAAATCGACGCCAGCATGGGCGGCAAAGCCCCAAGAGTTGTCAACGCCAAGATCGTGACCCTCAATAATACCTTTGGCTCTTGCATTGTAAATGAAGGTGTAGTTGATACCAGCGCCAACGAACGGCGATACGATCCAGTTAGGGAGGAAATGGTATTGTAAACTGAGGGTCGGCGGCAACACATCGACGCCCCCCACAGTACCGACACTGGCAAGTTTAACGTCATTGTGGAACGGCCAAGCCGCCAGCAGTTCAATGCCGAGTTCCGGCGTGATCATGTATTCGCCCGTGATCGACGGCCGGACGCTGTTACTGATCTCACTCTGGTAGCCAGCAAGCGCGCCGTTGTCGGATTTGGGCTCGACGTCGGCGATACCCACTTTAACGACAAACATGGGATCAGCCGCCTGGGCGGCGCCGACGGCGCCCAGCGCCAAAACGGCAGTAACGAGGGTGAAAGCCAGATGTTTCATTTTCATAACTGTTTCTCCTTCTCCAAAAGAAGCTTGACTTGGTACCAAAACCGCGCTGGCTGGGCGGTCGGCCTGAATTGCGGCGCGGAAAAAACGCACGCCTAGTATACATTACACATAACGATTATCACATGTAAACAAAAAAGCTGTCGGCAAAACCAGCGATTGATGTATGATTATAAATTCACGTCGCTGCTCTGGTTGGGCGAAATCACTTTCAGGCGGCAAGATGATTACCATAGATAAACGGCCTATGAAAAAAGTTGGTTTTGTTGGCTGGCGGGGCATGGTTGGCTCGGTGCTGATGGAGAGGATGCGGGCCGAAGGCGATTTCGCCGGATTTCAAGCAGTCTTTTTCACCACCTCGCAGGTGGGTGATCCTGGCCCGGAAATGGCGCTGGGCGCGTCGCTGGCCGACGCCATGGACCTGGCGACGCTTGCGGCCATGGATATAATTGTTTCCTGTCAGGGAGGCGACTACACCAGCACCATCTATCCAAAGCTGCGCCAGCGTTGGAACGGCTACTGGATAGACGCCGCCTCAAGCTTGCGCATGAAGGATAACGCGGTAATCGTCCTCGATCCGGTCAATCGCCATGTTATCGACGCGGCCCTGGCCAAGGGCGTGAAAAACTACATCGGCGGCAACTGCACGGTCTCCCTGATGCTGATGGCTTTGGGCGGACTTTTTGCCCACGATCTCGTCGAATGGCTGATCTCGATGACCTATCAGGCGGCCAGCGGCGCCGGGGCGAAAAACATGCGGGAGCTAATCACCCAAATGGGTGAAATCGAAGGCGCGGTACACACTCAGCTTGCCGATCCGGCCTCGGCCATTCTCGACATTGACCGCCGCGTCACCGCCAAACTCGGCGACGGCAGCATGACCACCGCCTGCTGGGCCGTGCCGTTGGCGGCCAGCCTCATTCCCTGGATCGACAGGGCGATGGAAAACGGCCAGACCAGGGAAGAGTGGAAGGGTATCGCCGAAACCAACAAGATTCTTGGCCGCGAAGGCGCCGCCATCATCCCGGTCGACGGCCAGTGCGTTCGCGTCGGCGCCATGCGCTGCCACAGCCAAGCGATCACCATCAAGCTCAAAAAAGATCTGCCGCTGACCGAAATCGAACGGCTCATCGCCGCCCATAATCCATGGGTGAAAATTGTCGCCAACGACAAAGAGACGACCATCCGCGAACTGACGCCAGTGAAGACCTCCGGCACCCTGACCGTACCGGTTGGCCGCCTGCGCAAGATGAACCTGGGGCCGCAGTACCTGACCGCCTTTACGGTTGGCGACCAACTGCTGTGGGGCGCGGCGGAACCGATACGGCGGGCGCTGAAGATCGTTTTGGCCCATCTTTCTTGAACAATTTTCCCGCCAGGCATTATGACAACCGACAACATAGCCGACCCTAAACCCACGGGCAAACTGCTTTTGCGCGTCGTGCCGATGCCCGCCGACGTCAACCGAAATGGCAATATTTTCGGCGGCTGGGTCATGTCACAGATGGACATAGCCGGCGGCATCCTCGCCAACCAGCGCGCCCGTTCGCGCGTCGCCACCGTTTCGGTTCAGACGATCAACTTCATCCGACCCATCAATGTCGGGGACATCGTTTGTGTGTTTGGTGAGATCGTCCGCATCGGTCGAACCTCAATAACCGTCTATCTGGAAGTCTACGTGTCTCCGGTCCTGCCGCCGCCGTTGGATGAAAATGAATCGTTCTTGGTCGCCAGCTCGGCCTTTACCTTTGTCGCCATCGACGAACATGGCCGCCCTCATCCTGTTGACCGCTGAAAAACCCATCGCTTTGCCATAAAGGAATTGTCATGCCATCCGTTGTTATCAGTGGCACCGGCCTGTACACGCCTCCTGAGATCATCACAAACGATGAACTGGTCGCTTCATTCAACGCCTATGTCGAGCGTTACAACCAAGAAAACCAGGAGGCCATCGCCCGTGGCGAACTGACCGCCCTGAAGCCGTCGAATTGTCAATTCATCGAAAAGGCCTCCGGCATCAAACAGCGCCACGTCATGGTCAAAGACGGCTTACTAGACATCGACCGCATGATGCCGATTCTGCCCAGGCGCGGTGAAGGCGAACTGTGCTATTCGGCGGAAATGGCCGTCCAGGCCGCCCGCGAGGCCCTGACCCAAGCCGGAAGGAAACCGGAAGAGATTGATTTGGTGATCTGTGGCGCCACGACTTCCGAGCGCCCGTGGCCGGCGGTGGCCATCGAAATTCAGAGAGAACTCGGCTGCGGCGGCTACGCCTTGGATATGACCGTCGCCTGCGCCACCGCCCCCTTCGCCATCTCGACCGCCTGCGACGCGCTCTTGTCCGGTTCCGCCCGCAAGGCTCTTGTCCTCAATCCAGAGC
>JAIRRG010000081.1 GCA_031256095.1 Desulfobulbaceae bacterium | reverse complement strand
TTCACTCCACGACCGCCAAAAGACCGGGTCAAGTACGGTAGGCAATCAAAACCGGGTCACTTCACCGCTGTGACCGCGCTGTAAATCCGTTGGCATCAATAGGTCAGACATAAGCCTCGATATAATACTGAAGTATGCCACACGACTTTTTTCATACATCATGCCCAGACCATATTGCGGTCTGGGCAAAAACCTAGTCAGCCGCCTTGTTGCTATCAGTTCACCGCCTGGCGGCCATCCTGAGCCATCCAGCCGATACTTTTTTGCACTTGCGCATTACCCTGTTGCACTGGCGGTTGCGTCATTGAGAAATAGCGGCGATCCCGCCGGTCATGGCGATCCCGCCCACCATGCCAAGGAAAGAAGCATCCACTGACAACAAATGCCGTGAGCAAAAAGGCCAATAATGTCATTATCTTCAACCGCATAGTATCCTCCATGTATTGTTGGTTGTTCGCTGCTTATTCTACTAAATCCATCATGTCCATCGTTTCTTTTATCGCGCTAGAAGCACCTCCTGTCGTACCATAACATAAAACCTATCCTCACTCTACCAGTTGCCGGCAATACGGCGCGGCGCCGACAATGCGGCCAATTCGGCCCCCAACAGCTCTGTGAACTCATTCAGCGATTGGTCAAGATATGGAAACATCTTGGGCAAAAAACTTATATTGGATAGGATAAGAATCTGGCTCGATACTTTATGATATCAATTTCAATGCATGAGACGAATAATCGCGCCCATTGCTGAACGAATTGTGCAATGTGCACGAACAGAAACAAGGGCATTTCCCGGTGGTTGGCTCTTTGACAACTATCAATTCACCCTGTTATCAGGTATTTTGCCTTAATTGGCGCCGATGTTTGTTTTTCACTTTATCATGTATTACCGTGGAAAGAGCAAGACAACGAATGGTAAAAAAAACGGTGGGCGTCGCCCTAAGCGGCGGCGTCGATTCAACGATGACGGCACATATCTTGTTAGGACAAGGCCACGCCGTAGTCGGATTTTTCATGGAACTGGCCCAGCCTGACCTGGACAAAAACCGTGAACGCGCCCAGGCAATGGCGACCAGGCTGGGCATTGAACTGCGCTCGGTCGATCTGCGCCAGGAATTTCAGCGGCGAGTACTCAATTATCTGCGCGCCCAATATCGGCGCGGCCTGACCCCCAACCCCTGCCTCGTCTGCACCCGGGAAATCAAATTCGGCCTTTTGCGGCGGGCGATGATCGACGCCGGTATCGACGCCATGGCCACCGGTCATTACGCCACCATTTATCAAGACGATGGCCCACGCCTCTACAAAGGCGTTGATAGCGGCAAAGACCAGTCCTATTTCCTGGCCAGCCTTGGCCGTGAGCAACTTACCGGCCTGCTGTTGCCTTTGGGCCGATATTATAAGCGCGATGTCGTAGCCATGGCGGCAGCCCAAGGTTTTACGGGATTTCCCGGCGAAAGTCAGGATGTTTGCTTTCTTGCCGGCCAGTCAGTCGGCGACTTTCTCGCGAATGAATTGGATGACAGCCAAGGGCCGATCCTGACCACGGCTGGCCAAGAAATTGGACGGCATCGCGGCCTGTTCCGTTATACTATTGGCCAGCGGCGCGGCCTCGGCCTGCCGGACGCAACGCCCTGGTATGTGCTGAGACTCGATCCCCGGCGAAACACGGTTATCGTCGGCAAGGATGAAGAATTGTTTGCCCAATCTCTGACCACCAGCCCGGTTAATTGGCTGCGGCCTCCCGTCGATTTTTTAGGTCTTTTCACAGTGCGGATCCGCTCCAATCACGCTGGCGGCATGGCGCGTCTTTTGCCGGAAGCGAGCGGCGGCCTGACTATCCATTTTCTCGAAGCGCAACGGGCGGTCGCTCCCGGACAATTCGCGGTTATCTATGATCATGATGAAGTCCTCGGTTCCGCCGTCATCACCGCTAGCAACGATTAGGAAAAGACCATGCTCCGCTTCGCCATCATTACCCTGGGCTGCAAGGTCAACCAGTATGAGTCCGCCTCATTTCAGGATAGCGCCATTGCCGCTGGCTACGTCATGGCTTCGCCCGGGGAAGATGCCGATTGCCTGGTGATCAATACCTGTTCCGTCACCACCCGCGCCGCGGTACAGTCGCGCCAAGTCATCCGCCAGGCCCTTCGTCAGCATCGGGCGGCCAGGCTCATCATCACCGGATGCCATGTCGAGGCGGCAGCCAAGGAAGTCGCCGCCATGCCGGAACTTGCCGAGCGGCCAGCCGAGCGCCAGGTTTGCCTGGTCGGCAACAGCGAGAAGGAAAAAATCGCCGGGCTGCTGACAACGACGATCTGGCCAGATCATCTACTCGGCAACCTTGCCGAGGCCAGAGAAATCGCCCGCCTGCCGACGCGCCGCTTCGCCGAGCGCAGCCGCGCCTGCCTGCGCATCCAGGATGGCTGCGAAAGTTTCTGCTCCTACTGCATCGTCCCCTTTACCAGAGGCAAAAGCCGCAGTCTGCCGCCGCGCGAGGTCCTGGCCCAGGCGGCGGTCTTCGTCGCTTCCGGCTATCACGAAATCATTGTCACCGGCATCCATGTCGGTTATTACGGACGTGATCTTCGCAAAGAATACCGTATTTTTAATATGTTAGACGAATTATCGATAAATTTTCCGCAAATACGTTTCCGCCTCAGTTCCATCGAACCAACGGAAATCACGGATGATTTGCTGGCCTTGTTCCGTGACCGGCCCAACCTGATGCCGCATCTGCATATTCCGTTACAGAGCGGCGACGACAGCATCCTTGCCCGCATGGGACGCCGTTACCGCGCCGACGATTTCGCCGCCGTCGTCGCCCGTTGTAAAAAGACGCTGCCACAGGCGGCGATCGGCTGTGACCTGCTGACCGGCTTCCCAGGCGAAACCGAACAACTCTTTGAAAATACATATCAATTTATCAAAATGATTAGCCCTTCCTACCTGCACGTCTTCCCCTATTCGCCGCGCCCCGGCACCATCGCCGCCAGCCTGCCGGGCCATGTCCATGGCCGGGAAAAGCAACGCCGGGCGGCAACGCTACGGGCGCTTGGCGATGGTTTGCGCCTGGCTTTTTACCGCCGCCACTTGGGAGAGAGGCGGCAAATCCTTTTGGAAAACGATCAAGATAGGTCAGGCTTACGTACCGGCCTGACTGACAACTATATTTCAGTGGTCACACGCTCACCGCTGCCGGCGGGCAGTATCGTCCAGGCGCGTCTTACCGCCATCGATGGGCATCAGGTTGCAGCCGAGGCAGAGCATGAAAATTGAAATCACCGCCATTGGCAACGAACTGACTTCCGGGCACAATACCACCTTAAGCCTTACCGCCAGCGGACTTCTGCAAGCTGGTTTTGCTATCGGCGCCATCGACTGCATCGGCGAGGCAGTTTATGGTCACGACCAGGAAAGCTTGCCGCTGATCGTTGGCCGTCTGCTGCTTGCGAGCAAAAAGACGCTGGCCACCGCCGAATCCTGCACCGGCGGGATGATCGGTCAGTGGCTTACTGCCATCCCGGGCAGTTCAGCCTGGTATCAGGGTGGAGTCATTTGCTACGCCAACCGCGTCAAGGAAGAGGTACTGGCGGTGCCAGCGGCCATACTGGCGGCTCACGGCGCCGTCTCAGCCGAAGTGGCCACTGCCATGTCCATGGGCGCCCGCCGTCTCTGCCATGCCGATCTGGCGGTGGCCGTCACCGGCATCGCCGGGCCGGACGGCGGCAGCGCCGAAAAACCGGTCGGCACCGTCTACATTGGCCTGGCTGACGCCGACGGCGCAAAGGCCGAACGCTTTCTTTTTCATGGCGATCGTCAGCGTATCCGTGAGATGAGCGCCCAAACCGCCTTGAAGATGGTGAGAAAACTGCTGCTGGCTTCTTGATACGGGAGGCGACATCTTGGGCCAGCATCTGCCAATAGTAAGCAACCCGAAGTTTCAGCGCCGGCGGCCAGGACGATGAGAGGAAAACACATAAACATCCCCTTGAAGAAAAAAATATCTCCCATTATATCGGTAATTCACTGGCAATTTTGAGGGCGATTTTCCCATCCGCCCGGAAATCATGCCCCGGCACATTGTGCTGTGGCAGGGTTTTCACCATGGATGATAAGCTCTTAGACAAATGCCATTGATCTGGGCGAGGCGGAAAAAGACGGCAAGTAAGGAGAATAAAGCCATGGGCGATAGCGTACAGATTCCGCCGGGCAGCAACGGCGTATGGCGTGTGCATGTCAAGGGATTTGAGGGTGTTATCTTGTACCCGGCGCTGGTGACGCCGGCCATTGTCGAGGCAGGCGGCTGTTTGACCGTCATTGTCGCCGTCAAGGACGATTTCAAAAACAACTATAATTTGCCTTCACCCGGTAAGGAAATAGAGAAGAATGCCTTGGTGGCGCAGGCGCTGCACGCCCAGATTTGCCTGGTGGAGTGGGGGGACGCGGCTATTTTTGACACCAGCGACATACAAGTGATGATAGGTCACTACCGTAATATCATCGCTCAAAGGCATATGCTGTACTCGAGCCACAGCGCCGCCATCGACAAGTATAATAATAAAGATAAAAACCCCAAAGGGGCGCCATATCGGTGCTGGTATTTGGGGGAATTGCAAGAGACCGATTTTCCCGTGGAAGGTTTTGACGGGGACGGCAATCCAAGGAAATGGGGGGTGATTCACCGGGCGGCGGCGGCCATGCACCGCAAGGCTGGTGCTGGTTATAAGCACCTGATCCAGGTGAATTTCAAGGAGTTCGACAATGCCAAAATTGCTGGCATGTACGAATTGGCCTATGTGTATTTCAAGCTGTACAACGATGAAACTGACCTCGCTCTCATCACCGAGGATGCTGGGACCAAGCCGCCGATGCGGCCTGGCGGCGTCGGAAGCGTCGACACGGTTGAGGTTGCCAAGACGGAGCCCCCACAACCGCCGATGCGCTACAGTCACATCGACTTGGGTTACACCGATCCTGACGACGATATGCTCACCGGCTATTTCGCGCAACCGGAGGATTTGAAGAAAAGGCCGAAGCTGCTGCAAGAGCCTGAGATTATCCAGGTGCCGAAGATCACCGGTGATAGGCGGCGTTTCCGGCTGTATGACAGCGCCAGATTAGAAGAAGATGGCCAGGCATCTGACGCCGATGATAAGGGAAAAGAGTATCAGCTTGCCTACACCTCGAACGCCGACGGCCCTTACTTGCAGGCGCGGCATCCGGTCTGTATTGTCGATCCGGAGAAATGGCAGGGCCGCATTGGCGTTATGGGCGATTTGCATGTGTCGTCGCGGCAGGCTTTGTTCCCTCTGGTCAATGCCCAGGTGATCCCTGGCGCTGATGAAAAGGATTCGCCGTATATCGGCAAGATCGCCCACCGGAGTTTGGAATCGGTGGAATCGCTGTTGCAGGAGATAGGCAAAGACAGCGATTTGCTGGTTCTGGCCGGTGACCTCTACGATCACACGCGCAACTGCGATCCGTGGCACTATGTGACCAATCAGAAGGAAGTATTGGCCGACAAGACCAAGACCGTCAAGGCCAAGATGTCAATGAGCAACACCGGCCAGTTGTGGCAGGCGATGGATTACCGCGGCTACGAGAACGACTATGACGCCTACCCACGCGGCATTGACGGGCTGCTGCTGTTTTCCCGCATCCTGTCAGTGTACCAAAGTGGCAAGCCGGTGATTTATATTTCCGGCAACCACGAGGGCTACGAGCGGCCATTTGGCATTTCGCCGCGCATCGTCGTCGATAATGACACGTTTATGCGCACCAACGCTGGGATTCCCTCCGATCATAACCTAACTATTTATGAAGCCGCCCTGCTCTATGGCCAGGCATCCTACGACCTCGGCACAAACCTCAAAGATTTCCAGTTGAATTTCAAGGGCGAGAATCTTGACTGGCTGTACTGCCTGTACACGCCGTGGAAGGATTTTATTCTCAGCTATACTGTGAAAAATAAGGAGGAAGCCGCGCCGGTAATCGGCAAGGCAAAGCCAAACACTGACACCCTCTATAATTTCGTTTGCCTGGGCTGGGGCAATCAGGAGGATTTTCTCAAATCGGCGGCCAGCGGCGGCGGCACGTTGCCGCGCGCCCCGGCCTCCTGCGATGACAGTCAAATGAAACTGGTCAAATGGGCCACTGATTCTTCGGCCAAGTACAACAT
>JAIRRG010000058.1 GCA_031256095.1 Desulfobulbaceae bacterium | reverse complement strand
TCCGCGCCGGTTCCAGACCGCCAATCAGCTCGACAACAATGTCGAGATGGTCATTGGCCAAGAGTTCGCCCGCATCCTGACTCAGGCGGATATGGCTAAACGGCTGTGGCAGGCTGGTCAGGCGGTTGTCAGCGATATGAGTCAGGCGGATGCGGCAGCCGATCTTTTGCGTCAGTCGCTCCTTCTGTTCGTAAAGGGTTTGCGCCAGGCCACCGCCGACGGTGCCAAAGCCGATAAGCCCTACTTGTATTTCTTTCATGGGGATTTTTCGGAAAGAGTAACGCCGGGAAGAAATCCTGGCGTATTGCGCCGCCACTTGGAACTTATCCAAGAATAACCGTAATCATGCGGCCAGAGATCATGATCAATATATTACCAGATAGAGACGATGGATAGGTTTTTCGCCTCGTGGCATCAACTTAGGCAAAGGAGCAAAGCGGAAATAGGGCAAGTCCATCGACCAAACCGTTGGCTGTTTGACCTGCTGGCGGGAGCCGGAATCCACTTCGGCCAAGCAGTATTATAGCATCGCCTAGGCATCATCCTCCATCTCGGCGACCGTGCGGCGACGGCAACGGAACGGGTAAAAACAGGGCCGCCGACAGGGATAGCAGCCATAACTATGAAAATATCGGGAAAATCAGGCATTACCCCGTGGAAAGACGTGAACGTTGCCATCGATGGCCGAGGTATCGCAGACATATCCGTTGGTCAGATCAAGGTCAAAATACTCAATAACCGTATCGGCGCTGACCGCCAGCGATGGCCCGTCGGGGATATGATAAATGATTGTTTCAGCTTTGGAAATATCGAGTGGTGGCGCCAAAGGTTTCATGTGTTTATGGAAAAAGAGAAAAAAGCGGTCATGGACGAAAAAGCGTCAATGGAAAAAGCGTTAATCGCCCCATCATATACAGGAAATCCGCCAAAGGCGCAACCATCATCTGCGCTGGACGATACCAGACGCCCCGGCTCCCAGCGGCGGGATTTGACAGCGGCGGGGCTTCCGTTTAGTATGCCCGGCCATTGACCTCTGTTTTTTCGCCATTTCCCATCACCTTACAAGAGCGTTGACCATGGAGCATACCGATAACGGCCCGCTGCAATTCGGCAAGAGCAACAATCCTTCCAATGTCCTGCCGATGAAACTGACCCTGGACAGCAAAATTCGCTTCCGCTGCCATCCCGGCGTCTCCTGTTTTACCGCCTGCTGTGGCGATATCAACATCATCCTCACCCCTTACGACATCTTGCAATTGTCGCGCCGTCTGCAAATGCCGCCGCATGAATTCATCAGCCAGTACGCCGCGCCAACCTTTCTTGAGCAGACCGACATGCCCGGGGTGCGCATCAAGATGCGAGCCGACGACAACCGCTGCCCCTTTGTGACGCCGCGGGGCTGTACGGTGTACAGCGACCGGCCGACCGCCTGCCGCTATTATCCGATTGGCATGGCCGATTTTCATGAGGGCGGCCGCAAGGAGGAGGACGGCAAAGAGGTGCTGGGCGGTTACGACAAATTTTACTTCAAGGTGCTGGAAGAGCACTGCAAGGGCCATCTTGAGGACAAAGAATGGACGATCGTCGAATGGCGCGCTGACCAGGGTGTCGATGTCCGCGATGAGATGAACAAAGAATGGCTGCGCCTGATCATGCGGCGGAAATCGCACGGCCATCAGGCCAGCCTGTCGGAACAGGCGCAGCGGATGTTCTTCATGGCCTCGACCGACATGCCATCGTTCCGCCGCTTTATCTTCGAGAGCTCCTTTCTCGACACCTACGAGATTGAGCCGGAACTGGTGGAAAAAATCAGAAACGACGACGTCGAATTGATGAAATTTTCCTTCTTCTATCTGGCTGCCACCCTGTTCGGCGCCCAGGGCTTGAAAATCAAAGAGGAAAAAATCCAGGCCAAGGTGGCGGCAATCAAGCAACGGCAGGATGAATCCGTCTTGGAGGCGATCCGGGAATACGAAGAGATGAAGAAGACGCTCGGCGAAGCGGAAAAGTGATTGTGCCGTTACCGGAGAGATGCCCTGTATCGCTCTTATGTGTGGCGTTAAAGATGCTTTGATTTTGCTCTTTGTTCCTTATCCGGAAATCCAGCCTGCGGTGGGCAGACGATGTCACATCCCTCTCTTCACCTTGAAGAAAGGCGTTCAAATATCCTCGTTTCGCTGCCTTGTACGCGGTAACGATAGGCGCGGCTATCAAATCCGGCGCCGAGGATGACGATTTGCCCCACGCCGTCACGTAAGGCATCAAGGAAAATTCTGTCAAAGTAGGCCGTCCTGGCGATTAAGTACGGGAATAAGCCATCCTTGGCCTTGGCTTTAACCGCCTGGCGGTAGCCTTCGCTGACAAGTCTGTCTCTCTTTTCTTCATCGACAAAGATATAGGCCAGGTTGTCCCGCCATTTCAGGCCGTCAATGGCGGCGGTTTCATAGCAGGCCAGCGCCCGCATGAGGGCGGTAGTGGCCGCTGTCGCCGAAATTCCACGCTTGTTCATGGCCTTTTCCTTCTCACATTTTATAGGATAGCGCCGAATAAAGGGCCTGATTGCCGGCCAGGAAAAGCTGGTCAAGCATCATATTGAAATTGTTCAAACAAAGGGAGATGTCGACCTGAATCAGGCCTAAATGCCTGCCAAGAAATGACCATCCGCCATTGAACGAGCGTTGGGTTGCCAGGCGAGTTATCCTGCCGTTTCAACGATTGCCAGCATCTCCCGCACCGCTTTGTCCAGGCCAACGAAGGCGGCGCGGCTGATGATGGCGTGGCCGATGGAAAGCTCGTCGATTTCGGCGATGGCGGCAACCGGGGCGGTGTTGCCGTAGTCGAGGCCATGGCCGGCGTTAACAATCAGGCCGAGACGGCTGGCCAGGGCGGCGGCGGCTTCGATCTGGGCGAGGTGATGCAGGCGTTCCTCACCTTTGTTGTCGGCATATTTGCCGGTATGCAATTCAACGAAAGTGGCGCCAATTTCCCGTGCCGCCTCAATCTGCGCTTCCTCTGGATCAATAAAGAGCGACACCGGAATGCCCTCGTCCTGCAACCGCGCCACCACCGCCGCCAGCTTCATTTTACCGGCAACGACATCAAGGCCGCCCTCGGTGGTCAGTTCCCGCCGTTTTTCCGGCACCAGCGTCACCATATCCGGCCCGACCTCCAGGGCGATGGCAATGATCTCTTTGGCCGCGCCCATTTCCAGATTCAGCTTGGTTTTCACGGTCTGCCGCAACAGGCGCAGGTCACGCTCCTGAATGTGGCGGCGGTCTTCGCGCAGATGGATGACGATGCCCTTGGCCCCGGCCAACTCGCAGATTGCCGCCGCGGTGACCGGATCAGGTTCATGACCGCCCCGCGCCTGGCGGATGGTGGCGATGTGATCGACGTTGATGGCAAGTTTTGGCATGAAATATCTCCCGTTCTTGGAAAATTGTTCAATAAGTTCCAGTTCTTTTGCCCGCATCGCTTCGGCTTCCGCCTGCGAATTTTCATGGTCCCAGCCGAGCAGGTGCAAAAAACCATGGGCCAGCAGCCAGAAGACGCGGGCATCAAGGCTCTGGCCCAACTGCCGCGCCTCCCGCGCCGCCGTATCGACGGAGATGATGATTTCGCCCAGATCGCCGGGTGGTTGACCGGGAAAAACCTCGCCATCCAAAGCGGCAAACGACAGCACGTTGGTTGCCCCTTCTCGCAGGCGGTAATTCTGGTTAAGGGCGGCGATTTCCGCGTCGTTGGTGAAAACAATAGAAACGTCGCGTTCAGCCACGGCCAGGGCGCGAGCCAGCCAGGCGGCTCGGCGGCGCCAGCGGCGGATGGTGGCGGGTGCCGCTGGTTTTGGGTGGCGCAGGGAAAAGGAGACGGGCATTTAGGTGGATTGTTCGTAAGCTTGGATGATTTTCTGCACCAACGGGTGGCGCACGACGTCTTCTTTGCCGAAGCGGCAGAAAGCGATGCCTTCAAGGTCGGAGAGCAACTCCTCGGCATCGAGCAGGCCGGACTGCTGTTTGTCGGGCAGGTCGATCTGCGTGGTGTCTCCGGTGATGATCGCCCGCGAATCGAAGCCAATGCGGGTGAGAAACATTTTCATCTGCTCCTTCGAGGTGTTTTGCGCTTCGTCGAGGATAATGAAGGAGTTGCTGAGTGTCCGGCCGCGCATGAAGGCCAGCGGCGCGATTTCGATTGATCCCTGTTCCTGTAAGGCCAAAACCTTTTCGGGGCCGAGCATGTCACCCAAAGCATCGTGCAGGGGCCGCAGATAGGGATTGACCTTCTGGGCCAGGTCGCCGGGCAAGAAACCGAGCTTTTCCCCGGCTTCGACCGCCGGCCTGGTCAGAACGATGGAACGTACCTGGTTGCTGGTGAGCGCCGAAACCGCCATTGCCACCGCCAGATAGGTTTTGCCGGTGCCGGCCGGGCCAATGCCGAAAACGATGTCGTGGCCGCGGATGGCATCGATGTAGCGTTTCTGGTTTTGGGTCTTTGGCGTGATCAGCCGGTTTCTCGTGGTGACGTATACTTTGTCGAGAAAGATTTTTTCGAGCCTAGCCGAGGGGTTGCCCTGCATGACATGCAGGGCGAAGGCAATGTCGGCGCTGTACAAGGGATGGCCTTTGGCGGCCAACGTGTACAGTTGGCTGAGGGTGGCCTTGGCGATGGCCACGGCGTCACGGGAACCGCTGATTTCGACGGTTGTCCCGTTGGTCTCGATGCCGACGCCCACCCCTTCCTTAATGATATGCAGGTGGCGGTTCTGTTCCCCGTAGAGGAGGGCGGCGGCGGTGTAGTCGGGAAAGCTCAGTGCGTCGTGAAACGGCGGGCTATCTGCCGCTTTTGCCCAGTTCTTCATCAATCATCCGCTGATAAAATTCCAGGCTGCGCTCCTGCGGCTTGCGGCCATTGATGAAGACCGTCGGTGTGCCCATGACCTGGGCCTTTTCGCCATCAGTTATATCTTTCACGATACGGTCTTTCGCCGCCGGCAATTCCATGTCGGCCTTGAACCGCTCCATGTTCAGGCCGAGATCTTTGGCCGTGGTCTCGATGAGTGCCTGATTCAGTTGTTGCTGACTGTTCAGCTGACTCTTGAAAATGCGGTCATGAAACTCCCAAAATTTGCCCTGCTGACCGGCGGCCCAGGCGGCGCGGTGGGCCGGTTCCGCCATCGGATGCATCGGCAGGGGGAAATTTTTGAAAACCATTTTTACCTTGTCTTGGTTTTTCTCAAATACTTGATTCAAGAGCGGTTCCAGCCTGATGCAATAGGGACACTGGAAATCGGTGAAGACGATGATCGTCACCGGGGCGTTGTCCGGGCCTTTAAACGGCGCGCCGCTCATATCAATGTCCTTGTAAACAAAATTCATCGCCAGGGTGGTGAATGTTCCGGTCCTTTTATTGGTGAGATACAGGGACTCGCCGCGAGCTGTTGGCGCAATGTCGATGGCGTCAACGCCGGCCTCGACCGCCACCTTGCCCAGCAGTTTGCTGTCGCTGGTGTATACCAGCACCTGTTTTTTATTATTCAGGATATACACCAGCCGCCCATCAAGGGAATGGGCCACATCCAGCGGCTGACCCTCAATTTTCCACTCCTGGCTTTGACTCCATTCAACACTGCCGTCACGACCGGTTTTGTTGTCGGCGGGAGGGTCGGCCAAAGCGGCGAGCGGGCCAAACAACAGGACAAAAATACCAACAGTGAGTAAGGGGGAATAGCGCATGGCTGGCCTCCGTGGAAAGAAGATGAACCGCGAGCCGTCCGTCTTGGACGACCGCTGTGCTACAATAGTCAATGTCGCCTGTCGGCGCAAGCGAGCAGGCGACAAATCCGCCAAGGATTGGCTGCGGAAAGGTCTGGAGAAAAATGGCCAGGGATGGTAAAAAAGCGGCTTCTTTGACGGGCAAGCGAGAGTGGCGAAATTGGTAGACGCACCAGACTTAGGATCTGGCGCGGAAACGCATCGGGGTTCGACTCCCCGCTCTCGCACCACTTGATCGTCTCACGGCGTCCGTCGTCGTCCAATAAGGGCCAGCAATCCTGGGTATCAGAGACGGCCTACCGCAACAGATGACCCCAGAGCAAATCGCCGCTCGGCAATAAAAGGTAAACGTGCCGCGACAACGGATAAAGCGAAATTACGGCAAAACTCAGAGGGCATCAGGCTCAGGGTAGGAGCAGGCTTCGCCGCGGTAGCTGGTGAAGCGCAGCGTATCACCGTATTCGGTGACGTAACCGGGCGTCAGCGGAATTTTACCTTTACCACCTGGCGCGTCGAGGGCAAAGGTCGGTACCGCCATGCCGGAGATGTGACCGTATAACTGGCGCATGATGGCAAGACCTTCGCTGGTCCTGACTCTAAAATGGTTTGTTCCGGCGGTCAGGTCCGTTTGAAAAAGGTAGTAGGGTTTGACCCGTAAACGCAAAAGCCCGAGAAACAGTTTTTTCAAAATTTCACTCTTATCGTTGACCCCTTTCAGTAACACCGTCTGGCAACCCAGCGGGATGCCGCCGTCGGCCAGGAGTTGACAGGCCCGCCCGGCTTCCTCGGTCAGTTCCGCCGGGTGATTGAAGTGGGTATTAATGTAGAGCGGATGATGACGGCGCAAAATGCCGACCAATTGATTTGTCACCCGCATGGGCAAGGTGCAGGGAACCCGGCTGCCGATGCGAATCACCTCAATCGAGGAGATTTGTCTGAGGCGGGCCAGGATATGGTCAAGAATATCGTCAGGTAAGAGTAAGGGGTCGCCGCCGGAAAGCAGCACCTCACGGATATTGGGGTGCGCGGCCAGATAATCAAAAGTGGCATCAAACCCCTGGGCGGGAACAGCCATCGCCGCGCTGCCGACTTTGCGTTTGCGCGTGCAGAAACGGCAGTACATGGCGCATTGGTGATGAACGAGCAAGAGGGCGTGGTCGGGATATTTATGGATCAGGTTCGGGGCGACTGTCAGGTCCTCTTCGGCCAGTGGATCAATAAGACCCACCGGATCGCGCAATTCGGCGATGTCGGGGATGGCCTGTTTGGCCAGCGGCGCGCCGTGTTCCTCAATCAGTTTCAGATAATACGGATTGATCCGCAACGGATAGCGGGCAATCACTTCGGCCAGGTGGGGATCGAGGCCAGGAAGGCGCCGGGCCAGTTGTTCGTGGCTGACGATGCTATCGGCAAGAATAGCTTGCCAGGTTTCCATCATGGCCGGGAAGGACAAAAAAATGACCGCTTTCAGGTCGCCCCGAAAGCGGTCAAAAGAATGTTTGAAAAGAAACTACCCAAAGATGCGCGGCTTACAGTTTCTTTACATTGCTGGCGGCCGGTCCTTTCGGCCCGTCAACAATGTCGAAGCTCACACGAGCACCCTCCTCAAGGGATTTGAACCCTTCCGCCTTGATCGACGAGTAGTGGACGAAGACATCTTTGCCGCCATCCTGTTCAATGAAACCAAACCCCTTCGCATCGTTGAACCACTTCACAGTTCCTTCAGCCATCACACAAACTCCTCAAAACTACGTCCTTTCTCAGGACTTGATAAAAAGAAACCGGGCTTACGACCGGCAACAAGCATGTGACGAATAAAACGGCTGCGAGGCGGTCTCCGGATAGGAAATGGAGCTCGCAGGTACTCTTCAGGCGTCCCAAGCTACCTTTTTCTAGCATATGGGCTGGGAAAAAGCAATGGAATTTATACATCAAAGCCAAAATTTGATAAAGGATTACCGCCTAAGGCAAGATAGTGGATCGCCGCCCTTTTACTCTGTTAGCCATCGACTTCTGGCGGATACATCTAACTGGACGTGGGCGCCGTTTGGCCGCTCGTTTTATAAGTCCGTAAAAATTTCCGATTTTTTCTTCATTTTTTCCAGCAGTGTCGTCCTTTTCAAACACAAAAGCCAGGCCGCTTCCTTTTTGTTGCCCTCGGCCAGGCGCAGGGCATGGCGAATCAGGCGGTTTTCCATTTCCCCAATCAGGCGGTTGAAGTCGAGGCTAGTGCCGTTGCCAAAAAAATCGTCCAGGCCAGCGGCCACGATGTTGCCTCCGCCACGGCCAAGGCGGCTAACGCCGGTAGCGGTTTGTCCTGGCGGATTGGCTGGGCGCCACTTCTGAGGCTGAGAAAGGTTTCGGCGCGGCCAAGGACATCGGCTACTTCATGTTTATCCAGGGGCAGCAAAATAACGGCGAAGGCGCCAACAGCCAGTAAGTCGCGGCATTGGCGGCGCCGGTTTTCGAGAGCCAGCGGCAGAAACAAGGTATCGGGAAAACGCCCGGCGAGTTTTTTTAGCCCGGCGGCATCAGACAAGCCGACGATGCAACAGGAAAAAGATTTTTTCCCAAGCGTTTTCGTGGCCGCCGTCACAATTTCCGTCGCTTCCCTTACCGCCAATGGTACGCAGGGATAACGACCGCGCAGGATGGCGGACAGGGCGGCGGTGATTTCCGGTGGGGCGGCGATGAGGATTTCTGGCATGGGCATAACGTTGACACCGGAGAAAACAAAGAGAATTGAGCTGTGGCGGTCGATCTTTTGGCAATCGTATCACAACGGCTGGAACAACAACAAAAAAATCTTGCTTCCTGACCAAAAGACGTCAAATTGCATAACCGCCGCCCGCCTTTGCCGCCGAGGGCCATGGCGCGAATCTTCTTGAAATGGCAGGCAAGCTTGTTTTAATTGTCGGGCCTGCCGTCCGGCGCTGCCAAAAGACGGGGCAATATCTCTTTGACCGGAGAAACTCCTGACAGAGCAAACTATGGAACACGTGTTGATTATAGCTTTTTCATTCGCCGTCGGCGGCGCCGGTTTCCTTTGCTTCAGCAAGGCGATCACGCGGCAACCGCTGCAAAATTTCGTTCTGAGCCATCCATGGCTGCTGCATCCCAATGCCATCTGCTATTGGCGGACATTGGCCGCCTTCATCAGCCTGTTGCTCTATTTCGCTGTCGCTTGGGAGGCCTTGGCCATTTTTATTTTCACGATGGCGTCGTTCCTGGACGGCATTGACGGCATCGTTGCCCGCCAGTGCAAACTTGGCTCGCCTTGGGGTGAGTGGCTCGACCCAATGTGCGACAAGCTGACCTATCTGCCGCCTTTGATCCTGTTCGCCTATCGCGGCATTATTTCCGTGCCAATGGTTTGGCTGTTGGTGGTGATTGAACTGTGCGGCCAGTTCATGGCCCGCTGGATTTTATCGAAACTGGGTATCTCCGGCGCCGCCAACAATTTCGGCAAGATCAAAACCATCATCTGCTTTGCCCTAACCCTCCTCTGCGCCCTGCTTGATGCCAATTCCTGGGGCATCAATATCGGCAACGAAGTCCTTCTTGCCTGCATTGTCCTGTCGGTGGCTTCCCTGGTCTTCAAATTCATTCCCAACCGCCTCTACGCCGACATCCTCTCCAGCCTCAATCTGATCTGCGGCCTCGGCAGTCTGTACATGGCCCACCGGGGCCGCTTCGCCTCGGCGGTTTGCCTGATTATCGTCGGCCAGCTATTCGACCTGTTCGACGGGCGCATGGCCGAAAAGCACGGCGGCACCTGGTGTGGCCCCTATCTTGATGACATCGCCGATTTTGTCAGCTTCGGCTTCGCTCCAGCTTATATGATCATCCTGCGCGGCGGCGTCTTATCGTGGCTCCTTTCCCCGCTGTACCTCATCGCCGTCGCCTACCGGCTCATCCGCTTTGTCAAAGTGGACAAATACCGCAACGATCTGCCCGGCGGCGTCTTCAACGGCCTGCCCAGCCCGGCGGGAGCGCTTTTGGTGCTGGGCTTTGTTTTGCTCAGCCCATCCTGGCTGCCTTTGTGGCTGCTGTGGCTGGCTACCGCCTTTTCCTCTTTTCTGATGGTCAGCCGTATCCAGTTCGCCCATTTCGGGCGAATTGTTTTGAAGAAGGTGCCGCGCCCAATCTTCTTCTCGCTGGCGGCGGCGGTCATCGTCATCCTTGCCTTCATCTTCAAAACCAAGAGTATCGGCATGTTCGCAGTATTGATCCTGGTTTCGGTTACTGTCTACATGATCTATAGCCGCAAGTGGCGCACTGCCGCCGAAGAGGCCGAAAAAGCCGCTGGCAATCCATGAAGCTTCTATCCGCGCTGGCACTGATGTTGGCGCTGATGATGGCGGCATCGGCTGGGGCGGTGCCGGTATTCTCCGCCCATGTCAGTAAAGTGGCTGACGGCGATTCTCTCGAGGTGGAGTACGCCGGCCAGAAAATCAAACTGCGCCTGTGGGGCATCGATGCCCCGGAAATCCGCCAATCTTATGGCAAACAGGCCAAGGCGCTGCTGGCGGTGATGGTGAACGGACGGCGGATCGAAGTGCAGGGCAAGGATATTGACATTTACAACCGGCTGGTGGCTTTGGTCTGGGTCGATGGCCAATTGGTCAACGAAGAGATGGTGCGCCAGGGCGCCGCCTGGGTGTATCAGTATTACTGCCGCGAGCAAATCTGTGACAGCTGGCAGCGCTTGGAGGACGATGCCCGCCTGGCTAGGCGTGGCCTGTGGGCCAATGACAAGGCAATCCCGCCTTGGCATTGGAGAAGAATGACACGGCACTGAGAAAATAATTTAACTATTTAAAATTATTAATAAAAATTTAACAATAACACTGTCTATTGCCGGATAACTGGCAGCGCTTTACCATCTCCCGCAAATTAAAATGGGGCTTCTTTCAAGGGCGGCTATCGGCAGGCGCCGTGTATCGTTTGCTCAGGCAAGGTGAACTCACATGGCTGATTGCCGTCGGTCCACGCTTTGTAATCAGGTGTTGGCGTGCAGGCGATATCTTCCACCAACGCTCGTCTATCGTCCGGGGTGCACAGCAAAAGCACGGCATTGCCTTCAACCACTTTGATGTGCAGCCTATTATTGCCAAAAGGGCTGCACAGAGTGCGGTCGTTGGCGCAGGCCATGGCAAGTAAGTCGGCGTCCGGCTGGGCGCCGGACCACAGCAAACTTTGCACGGTTGCGCCCAATCGGCGCAGGGCGATTTCTAGCCTGTTCATTTCCGCCGTCCTCGTGGTATCGGCGCCGCTCGATATGGTGCAGGCCGACAGCAGAGCAATGACAAAGGTTACAAAGAAAAGCTTGCGCATGGCCGATTACTCCCAGAAAGTCAAGGTTCCCGCCGCGTCCTTGCCAGTATCAAGATTCCAATTTTTGATACGTGGCAAACCAGTCTCATCTTCCGCAAGACATGCGAGAGCGACAATTGCCCAGTATTTGCGGACATTGGCTCGAGCTTTTTTAAAAATGTCCAGGTAGGGCATTGAGCCACCGCCGGGCGTGTGCAGGTTGTAGATATATGAATCGGCAGGCGTTGCCGGGTACAGTAAACCGTCGCCGAGGGCCATGTGGCGGGAACAGGCCAAAAGTTGCTCTGGAGCGGCGGTCGCCACAAGTTCTTTGAACCATCTATGCCATGCGTGAAAATCCGGGGGATTGTCATGGTACATTTGGCTGTCTGCGGTTTTCAGCATAAAACTCCACACTGCGCAGATAGTCGGATCAAGCCTGTCAGCGTGATCAGGATCGGCGCAGGCGGCGATCCCGTCTTGCAAAAAATTGTGCCCGTATATATCACCGACATCCATTGTCTTGTATATGAATACATCCTGATGCATTTCGCATGTTCTGTGTGCTTTTTTGTTTTCGGCATACGGGCCGACCTTTAACTCGATAACCGGGTGAATCGTAACATCCACTATGATGTGGGAGATGAAGCCGAGAAGCCAGGCCAGGGCCTTATATTTTTCCGGCCCAGACATATCCCTGACGAATTGCATACCATTTTTCACCCTGTCGCCGGTCCGCTGGTAATGCATGGCATCCGCCCATTCTTGACCGGCGCTGCTGAGGATGCTGAGATAGGGATAATCCGGGCCGACCGCGCCAAGTTCAAAAAATTTAGTATGCGGTAGCAATGAGCCGAGTTGTTGTTTGCTTAAGCCCCCAAGTCCGGCAAGCCCATTGGGGCTGTTGAGTTGGGACACCATGGTCAGATGGGTATATGCTCCTGGCATACTATACTCCTTAGCGATGGGGTTGTTCAGGGTCTGGCAGCCATGCGGACAAAGGGCAACATCTCCGACAATACGGCACTCCATGGCCCTCACTACCTCGAAAAAGCTGTGGCAACACCGCCCTTGGCTGGGCTTGCGGGCGGCTCCAAAGAGCGGCTCAATTTTTGGCAAACGGAACGGAAAATTAATAAGATAACATAGTACCCTATACAGCTGCTTATGCTACAGTTTTCAGCGCCGGATCATCAAAAAGGCGCAAAG